>NZ_CAMYKH010000091.1 GCF_947258935.1 uncultured Muriicola sp. | reverse complement strand
TTTTCCTTAACGCCAGTAAGCTGTGACGCTTTTTCCAAAATTTTGTCATCTATGTTTAATGTTGTTCTCATATGCATCAATATGCATCAATTATGCATATATGTCAATAAGATTTTAAATTGAACATAACGTTTCGGCTAAGCTGCGTGCCTGATGCGCTGCAATTCTGCACGGCCTTTTCGGGTAGCCACGAGATATTTCACGGCCTGCCGCGGCGACGTGTTGCGGCGTAGTTTAGACGAAGACGAAAGCTCGCCAGAGCGAAGACGGGTCAGCTTCAGCCGTTAGTTATGTGTTTTTAGATTTGTTCTTTATGTAATTTGCAACATTCTCGCCTCGAAATATGAAAATGATGGATAAAATAAAAATAAAAGCTTGAGGCAATAAAGGATCATGCATTAAATGCATACCTTCACCTAGTTTTATCGCAAATGTCCCCAGTCGAGAGACCACAACAGAAGCAGATGAAACAAAATAATAAAGGCCAATTATCGTTATCCAAAAAGACAACTTTGCATAGATGGGCGGCTCTTCATTCAGTTCTGCTGTGGAAATTGAAGAATCGGATTTTCCAGAACCAAACATTTTCAAAACAATATTAGATTTTTTCAAAAATATGTATGCGAGGATTAGATGTAGCAGGGGATAAAGGGCCATCAATGAGGCATAAAGGGCTTTATTAGTAACAAATTCCGATTGGTCCAAAGTAATGGCGCTTAATACGCCTGGGGCAGAACGAATAATTTGAACCAGACAATAGAGACCAAAAGCTTTTACCACTATTTCAAGAATATTTTGTTTAGTCATAGATATATCCTTATTTATTATTACACCTAACGTCAGGGATGAGCTGCAGGCCAAAGAACTTTCTACAACCAAAAGCTTCTTCGATTCAGGCCTGAGCTTCTTCCTGGCTTGCCGCGCCTTAGCTTTAGCGACGGCGGGTCAGCTCCATCCCGCTGGTTAGGTGCTATTTTCTTATTTCTTTATTTTAAAAATTTGTTCTAACTCACCCTTTTCGAAATACACACCATGTTCTTCAGGACAAATATCTACGACCAATCTCTCAGGAAAGAGGAAACTTCGTTTCCGCATTATAGTCTTACATACCGGGCATTTGTATTTTGACTTTCCAGCATGCAAAAATTCATTTGTGATATCATCGGGAGTATTCATTACCATTCGTAATTCTTTAGGGTCAAACCAAAGGCTTTCACATCTTTTACAGCAATCAATCTCAACACTATTTATTAGCAAAACATGAAATTTATCTTGGCATTCAGGGCATTTCTTGGAACTGCTTTTTTCACTTGTCTGTAATTGTTTTTTTAAGGAATCTAATATTTCTTTTTCTTGATCAGTTAAATTTCCAGACATTTGCTTACGGAAAAAGTCTCTCATTGCACCATCAATCATTGCTCTGCTTGCTAGAAAACCTAAACCGATCATAATATGTCATCTCCAATTATTTGTTTGCACCTAACGACCGGCATAACCCGCGCCTTCTGGCGTCGGTGTTTATGCCATTGTTATGCATTGTCATTTATGCTCATACGCTTGAATGTATTAATGCTAATAGCATGTAGGCTTTATCAATGTTTTCCATGTGCCATCAATAATGCCAACTGCGCCTGAATATACATTTGCGCCCGGACTAACATTAAAAAGTATAAGATCTTCTTTTGAATTCCCTGATAAGTCATATGCTTCAATGCCTGAAACCGTAAAAACTTGTTTTTCTGGATTTAGGTAGTGAGGGCTTGTTATAAAATGATTCAAGAGTTTCTTTGAAATATTTGATATTTCAACATTTAACCTGGTAGGTCTTTTGTCTGTGTCTTTTGCTGATATTAAGAAAGAATAATCTCCAAATTTAATTAGAGTATCATGATCTTGATTGATCTTATTCGCTTCAGATTCATCCCACAATTTTGTAACTTTAAATCCAAATAAATTTCCATCATGGTGTTCAAGTGTTAAATCAGGAGCAGAGCAATCAGCAATTGCATGATTACTTAAAAGTAATAGCACTAAGAGTATTAATGTCTTCTTCATGTTAAAATTCTCCATAATGCATAACGTCTGGGTTGACCTGCAGGCCTAAAGAATGACAAACTAGCTCGGCCCTTTACGTAAAACCCCGGAGTAATTCCTGTCAGGTCCATCCCTTTGCTATGCCGGGCTATTCATAATGGGTCCACATACGAATAACTTTGACCACTTTTTCATTATCTAAAATTTGGTAAACTAATCGGTGTTGTATATTTATACGGCGGGAATAGGCTCCCGATAAGTCGCCTAATAGCTTTTCAAAAGTTGGAGGAGTCTTATTAGGATTTTCACGAAGGATATCCAGTAACTTTTCAGCTTTAGATCGCAATCCGGCAGCAGTTAACTTTTTGGCATCTTTTTGAGCCTGTTTTGTGAAGACGACTCGCCACATTACCAGTCAAGCTTCTCAGAGCATTCTTCGATGGGGGTGGCTAATCCTTCCCGGATTGACTCCCGCATACCGGGAATATTCAATAGATAGAGGGTTTCCTGAATGGATCGCCAATCATCCTCTGAAATAAGCACAGCACTGCCGCGCTTACCCGTTATGATAATTGGCTCATGGCAAGACGCTGCTTCGTCAATGAGCCGATAAAGCTTTGATCTTGCTTCAGTTGCTGTTAAGGTTGGCATGATGACCTCAAATGTTTTGATTTTACACATTTTAATGGTACGTCATAACGTACGCTTTGTCAAGTGTGAAATCTGCGGCATAACATTAATATTATGAAAAAAGGTCAGGAACTCTTTTTCCAGAAATCGGTAGCTGAAATAATTATCAAAGTTATGAATACTAATAAAATTACAAGGAGAATCGGTGGCCACTTTGGAATTAGCCACCATACAAACCCAAAAGCCAGAACCGGCAGAACAATCTTTTCAAGGATTATTCGTGTATAGCTTTTCTGTTTTTGCATGCTATTTGGATTATCCCCACGAAAAAACATCAATAACGTTAAAGACCCATTCCTTTAAATCTTAATCTTTCATAACGTTTGAGCTAACCTGCCGGCCTAATAAGTTGGAAGCTACCACAGACCCTTACGTAAAACCGCATAATTTTTCCGGTCAGGTTCAGCGTTTTGTTGGGCAAAAAATATACTTGACAACTGTCACGTGACAGATTACAATGTTGTCATGATAAAAACCTTTGCCAATAAAGAAACGCAAAGGCTTTTCGTTAGAGGCAAATCGAAACGTTTACCTTCCGAGTTAATAAAAAGGGCGATACGGCGGCTGGAATATGTAAACTATGCAACAAGCCTGAGCGATCTGAGGGTGCCTCCAAGTAACCGACTGCACGCCCTGAAAGGGGATCGAAAAGGGCAACATTCAATATCAATTAACGAGCAATGGCGAATATGTTTCCGTTTCATCGATGGCGATGCCTACGATGTTGAAATAACCGATTACCATTAAGGACTGTAAAATGACAATATCAAACACTACAAAAAGGGAAATCCCCCCTACGCATCCTGGTGAAATGCTCAGGGAAGATTTTATGACAGATTTTAATCTAAACGCGACTTCAATGGCGACGGCTTTAGGGGTATCGCGTCAAACGATCAATGAGCTTTTGAGAGAAAGACGCGCCATAACACCCCTGATGGCATTGAGACTGTCTCGTCTTTTCGGTAATTCACCCGATTTCTGGATGAACGCACAACATTCTTATGATTTGTGGGAATCCGAACAGAGTTTCCGCAAAGAACTCTCTCAAATTCAACCGCTTAATGCTGCATAATCTGCGGTTTATTCACAACCTCTTTTGTCCGCGTCGTATGTGCCCAACGGTTGAGTTCAACAGCGCTGCCTTTTGGCGTCTGTTGCAACGATTTGTTATGTGTTTTTCTTAAAGGTTTGTTTTTAAAATCAAAAAGGTTGATTCAAGCCTATTTTGAGGGTGATTTCTTAAACTATTTCATAAATTCAATATATTAGCTTGGACCCCATATCAAACAATTAACATTTTCGACGTTTTGGAGAGAGCAGTAATGATGTCTTCCAGTAATTGCATTACGGAAATACTCCTGCTGTGGATCGTCACTCATGTTGTCGAATGGGAGAACTGCAATGGACGGCTTTTCGGATATTGATAGTGACGGTCATTCAGGTAATCCAGCTTTTCGCAAAGAATCAATAATGCGCTCTAAATGATCTGGATTTTTGAAATGATTATATCGTTTTCGAACGGATTTTAATGAATAACCAGTATCTAATTTAAGAGCCTCATTTATGTGAGTTTTTGCTTTTTGATATTCACCAAGCTCACTGTAAACGTCAGCGATATTTAAGTGGACCTCTAAAGGAGAAGTCTCTCCTTGTTTTGCACGTTCCAATTGCATATTGAAAATTTTAATTGCTTCATCAAAACGTCCAGTCAAACGATACGATAACCCCAAAAAACTTAAGTACCACACGGGGTAATATGGGTGTAGTCTTATCCCTTTTTTGCATATTGCAATTGCTTCTTTGAATCGACCGGCATAGAGTAATGTCTGGGCAAAAACAGGATAATTAAGAGCAATATTTGGTCCAAGGGTGATAGATTTTTTTCCTAACTCAATCGCTTTTTCAAAATCACCCTGAAAAAGATTAATACTCCCCAACATAGCAGTCGCGCACCATAGTGTATTATCCAATTCTAACGCCTTTAGATTAAGTGAAACAGCTTTTTCATAGGATTCTGCTGGAGAATTAGTCCAACCTCTTAAAGCATTGTGAAAGTGAGTATATGCCAATAAGGACCATGCAAAGCCGTACATAGGGTCTAACTTCACAGCACGCTCCGCAAGCTGTTGCGCCATATTAACATTTTCCCGGCTAAAATGCTCGATAGTACTCCATGCTTTAACTGCTAAACCCCATGCTTCAAAGTTATCAGTTTTGTGCCACAAACGGGCCATATCTCCATGTGTTAGCTTGACTTGAAGTTCCACTGTTATCTTTTTTGTGATTTCATCAAGTAAATTAAACAGGTCTTTCATATTGCGATCATAATGATTTGCCCAAATATGATGTCCAGTCAGAGCATCAATCAGTTGAGCAGATATCCGGACACGATCTTTGGACATTAGAATGCTACCTTCCAGAACATAGCGAACTCCTAATTCTTCGCTTACCTGTTGGACTTTTACATGCTTTCCTTTGTATGTGAGCATTGAGTATCGCGAAATGACGAGCATTTCCGGAATTAAAGCAAGGCCTGAAATAATATTTTCAGTCACTCCGTCAGCCAAATTATCTTGTTTAGGATCACTACTCATGTTGTCGAAGGGGAGAACTGCAATGGAAGGTTTTTCAGGTAGTGGAAAAGCCATGTTTTCTTTGGATGCAGGTTCAAATTCAGGTGGGGTAATTTTTTGATATAATTGATATCCAATCAATGTTAAAACTACTGCCAATACAACAATAGCTGGAAAGATCCACGGTTTTACAAAAGGTTTTGGGTTTTTGTCGATTAATTTTCCTGCATCTACCGGCTCCATCAGCACCTTATAAACTCTGACCGGATCTTTGATATTTTTTACAGCATATTCTCCAAAGTATTCATATCCCAGCTTAAGTTTGTTCTTTAAATGATCATAGACATTTTGGGATATACACACACCACCAGGCTCAGCCAGTCCTTCAACCCGAGCTGCAACGTTTACACCACTCCCATATATGCGATCTTCCTCATGAATCACATCTCCGATGTTGATACCAATTCTGAACTCCAAACGCCTGTCTTCCGTAAGTTCTTTGTTCTTTTGTTTCAGGTCTCTCTGAATTTCGACTGAACACTGGACAGCATCCACAGCACTTGAGAACTCTGCCAATAGATTGTCACCGACTGCATCAACAACCCTGCCGGAATGAGATTGAATGATATAAGACATACTATCCCGGTACTCTTTTAATTTTTTGACAGTGTGAACTTCATCATCTGCCATCAGGATGGAATAACCCTTCACATCAGCACTGAGGATTGCTTTTAACTTTCTTGTAACTCTCTGTCCGGTAGTCATTTGATCACCATTAGACTAAATAATATATTGAGATAAATTTTTAGCCTATTTTCTTTGAGTCCATTTCACGCACATAACGTGGAGCTAACCTGCCGGCCACAATACTATCGCGCCTGCACAGACCTTTACGTGAAACCGCGAGATATTTCACGGCCTGCCGCGGCGACGTGTTGCGGCGTAGTTTAGACGAAGACGAAAGATCGCCAGAGCGTAGACGGGTCAGCTTCAGCCGGTTGTTAGGCCTTAATAGGTTTAATTTTGTATACTCTCTTCTTTGGCAACATTTTTACCTATTTTATGCAATGCAATTCCTTTAATTGTTCTTTAAACTCAGAGGCCACCTCCAGTTCTGAACTTTTCAATTTTTTGTAAATATTTCTGAATTCTGTTAAATTCCCAACACTGTATTCTGCAAAAGCAAGACCTATAGCTATTTCAGGGCTATTATTCTTTTCATAGGCAATGCGATAATTTTCCACTGACTTCTCATTCACTCCAAGCTCTGCATAGCACCAACCTATCGCAGCTCGAATGCGTGGATCATCCGTTTCATGGAGAGCCTTTGTGTAGGACTCTATAGCAGCCTTGAACCAACCAATCTCAGCACAATAATTTGCTTTTGGTATGAAAAAATCCTCTTCGTCTAAACCGACTACCCAGTACAAAATATACAAATAGACTAATTTAATAATATTCCAGATTCGATAATACAAAGTTGATACCATAAAAGAGTATTCGGCCTAACGTTTGAGCTAACCTGCACAAAAAGCGTAGCTTTTTGTGTCAGTGTTGAATTTTTTGATAGGTTGGCTCTCTATGTTTATATGCTCTTATAAGAAAGAACACCCCACATGCCGCGGTCACATGTTTTAAACTATGCCCACTCAGCAAGGGTAAAATATCAAACATTGCTGGATCAAAATATTCCAATGCTTTTGCCAGCAGATACGAGAACAGTAATAGCCAATAACCACGGGTTAATGTGTAAACCGGCTTGAATAGCAACAATATCATAGGGATTATCAGCATTGGGAGGAATTGAACTAACACATAAAGCCTTAAATCACCCTCACCTTGGCCTTCGGTAATGTGCCAATATATAACAGAAAGGATCCCAAATATAAGCAACGGAAACAGCAATAATTGACTAAATCGAACAGATATAAACTCTCCTATAACAACCGAAAATAGTGACATAAAGGCTATGGTCATTGGCATGCGGTCCCAAACAAGCGTCACGTTATTAGGCCAAAGATGATAGTAACCGGAACCCACTGCAACTAACGATATCCCTAAAAATAGAAAAAAGTAAGCGAGCTTCAACTCACGCAAGAGGTTATGTTGTGTTGCTTTAACAACCCATTGGCCTCCCCAAAGGCCTACGAATAGGAATGGGAGATTCGAGATTACATTCCAGAAGTTTGGAATCCCAAAAAAAGTCCTCTCATCATGAAAGAGGTGATAGTTTAGATCTTGCGCTATGGAGTCTTGAAAAAACACGACTACCACCGCAAGGATTGATACTACCAAAATAGCAACTAGACCAATTTTATCTTTTTCTAATTTCATTACTTCAATTGGTTTCAGGAATTGAACCTAACGTTTCGGCTAAGCTGCGTGCCTGATAAGTAACGAGTTTGCACGGCCTTTTCGGGTAGCCGCAAGGTTTCTTCACGGCTTGCCGCGGCGAAACTTTAGTGAAGACGGGTCAGCTTCAGCCGTTTGTTAGACGCTTTTAATGATGTAGTTCCAAAATAAATTCAGTTTTTTACTATGCCGTGGTGAATCAAAGTATCTAAAATTCTTTTATTCCTCTTTTTCATCTTATTAAATCCAAACGGTAAGCTAGTTAAAATTATAGTAAAGGCAAAATCGGTCAGTGATGTTTGCAGTCTTTCCAGTGCTT
>NZ_CAMYKH010000090.1 GCF_947258935.1 uncultured Muriicola sp. | reverse complement strand
TTAATGACCACTTCTGAAGAGGTGGTGGTTAGCGTTAATTGCGTCACCACATCTAGTTCTATTGCTTCCGAAAAACTGGTGTTCAAATTGCCATATTTCCATTGGGCCACCTTTACAGGTGAATAGGACGCAGTGATTTTCGTCCTTTCTCCCTCAATGGTTGTAGCCTGCAAGCTTGCGTATGCAAAGCTTGCATTCATGTTTTTCGTATTGGCAGCTAATTTTACTTGCCCGTGACGAACGTTCATTTTTAAGGTAGCCGACTTTGGCATTATTATTTTTATGGTCTTCTTTACCTTATAATTTCTGGACTCCCCATCTTCGGAGTGATAAAAGATATTTGGTGCATCTGTATCTCTCATTTCGAAGAGTGCTTTTTCCCTGGCTTCCTGCGCATCTTTTATGGCTCTTCTTCGGTCTTCTTGAGCCTGCTCTCTCATTATCATGGATTGTTCACGCATTTCCTCCCGTTGTTGCTTCATATCTTCTCGCTGCTCTTCCATGGCCTCTCTGCGCTCTTGCATCAGATCTTGCTTGGCCTCAGCACGCGCAGCAAATTCTTTCCCCCAGGCTTCCATTTCCTCCTGGTACTCTTTGTCAAAATTCTTGTTGAATTCCTTTTTCCATTTCTTTAAATATTTCTCCCCATCCTTTTGATAGGCATCATAATCAAAATTGACATTGGGAATTGGAGGCATAGGTGGCATTTCCGGCATGGGAGGCATTTCCGGGATTTGAAGGTCCATAAACAGGGCTTCCATATCAGGGAAAGGGGCAATCCTTGGCATGGGATTAGCCGGATCCGGAGGCCATAAAGATGTTCTCATAGGCCAGTTGTTATTGCCATAGGTCTTAATTTCAACAATATTGCTGTTCCCTAAGATCTTGATGCCCGAATTCTTAAAATAGGCCTCAGCTTCCGCTTCCGTGGCCCCATCGAGCTCTATGCTGGCCTCAACGGACACCTCATTCTTATCCCAGGTCTCAAATTGAATGTCTGCATAGCTTGTATTGATATCGAGCACGGCGTCTGTTCCTACATTGAACTTTTCACTATAGGTTTTGGTTTGCTTTTGAGCAACCATTTGTATGCTCCAAAAGAGCATTCCCAGAACAAGGATCCTAGGCATTATTGGTAGTAGCTGTTTCATTTTCTGATGATTTTAATTGATGTAGTTTTTCTTTTAATTTCAATAGTAACTGTAAGCGCAATTGTAAATTCTTTATTAGGGCTCCTATGGTTTGTTCGTTGGGGCCCACTTCATTTAATTCGTTGTTAAGTAAATTGTATTCCTTATTTAACTCTGAGATCCTGCCCATAAAATCGTCTACCACTACTTTATTATCCGGCGACATTTCCAGGCTGGCTAATTCCAAATTGATAGAATTAACGTAATAGGTCTCCACCAGCTTAAGATCTGGTGAAAGGTCCCCCAGTGAGATTCCCTGGTGCACAGGTTTATTTGGGATCACCACGGTTTTGGCAGGTTCTTCAGTAGCTGTGTTCTGAAAGAATACAAAACTAAGTCCCACTAATACTACCACTGAAGCTGCAATCCCAAAAAGGTAGAATCGTGATCTTTTAGTTTCTGGGAATGCCTCCTCCAACCGTTTTGTAAATCGTGCTTCGTGACCTTCTTTCAGCTGATGTTTTTTAACGCGTTCCGCTTTAAATATTTCTCTAAGATCCTGTTTCATGTTTTTTGTTTGTTAATATGGCCCTTAAAAAGCCTTTTCCTCTTAATAATCGTGTTCTACTTGCCGTATTAGATAGTCCAAGGATTTGTGCGATCTCTTCGTGGTCATATCCTTCCAACAGGTATAGTTGCAATACATACTGATACTTTTCGGGCAATTTTGTCATCGCAGTTTTCACCTCTTCCACAGAAACCTCCTCATCTATCGTCCAATCCTGATCCTCTGCGATCTGCAAGGTGTTTTCTTGAATTTCCACAGCTCGTTCTTTTCTTGTTTTTAAAAAATCGATACTCTTGTTGATCACGATGCGTTTTAGCCAGGCCCCAAAGGTTACATCACCCTTAAACTGATGAATCTTTTGAAATGCCTTAATAAAAGCTTCTTGCAATACATCTTCTGCATCATCCCTGTTGTTCACAAAACGCATGGCCACACAGAACATGCCATCACAATACTGCTTGTACAAGCCGAGTTGTGCTTTTCTGTCGTGCTGCTTACAGCGCTCTACCAGATCAATACGAATCATTTGATTAGTTTCCAAGCTCGGTTCTGTTGCTATTGTTTAAAAGACGAAATAAAAAAGGGGATGTTGCAAAATATCCTACATTTAGGTAAATTTTAAACTATATTTTTGCATCAAGTTACTATAAATAACGATCTAATAGGCCTTACAACACTAGACTACGGGGCCATCGTCCAAAAAATTCTTATCAAGGATAAAAACGGCAGGGAACACAATTGCGCCATCGGATTTGAATCGCCCGAGGACTATCTAAAAGACCATCGATTTTTAGGAGCTTGTGTGGGCAGATTTGCTGGCAGAATATCAAAAGGTCAATTTAGTATTGCTGAGACCACCTATCAGATCTTTGAGGAAGACGGGGTGCATCTCCATGGCGGCCAACAAGGATTTGGGCGAAGGTTTTGGAAGCTTATAGATCATTCTGAGGCGCCAGATCCTTGTGTTACTTACCAATATATAAGTCCACATTTGGAAGAGGGCTACCCGGGCCAAGTAATCGTAAATGTGACCTATCAGCTTTTGGGGAATTCTCTCAAGATACTTCATAAAGCTACCACAGACCGGCCCACCATAGTGAATTTGACCAATCATTCCTATTTTAAGCTAGACGAGGAAACTACTTTAGATGATCTTGTGTTACAGATACAGAGTGAAAAAAGACTCGTTACGGACGAAAAATTGCTCCCCACAGGACATATCGAACTTGTTGAAAACACCAAATTCGACTTTAGACAACCTAAAAGGATAGAAAATTTAAGATTAGACACACCCTATGTAGTAGACCCTGCCAAAAAACCATTGGCTATCGTTCGCTCATTAAGATCTGGGATACAACTGAGCGTAAGCTCTAATCAACCGGCCTTAGTGGTCTACACCCCAGAAGACCTGGCAGCCATTTGTTTTGAAACACAAAATTATCCGGATGCACCAAATCAGCCTTCCTTTCCTTCCTCTTTACTCTTACCGGGAGAAACATATATCAATGAATCCTTTTTTACATTCGATTTAGTACCTTAGGTACCTAGAAATAATAACCTATATAATTATGAAAGCACTAAAATGGATCATTGGCATTCTAGCCGTATTGGCTCTACTCTTCTATTTTGTAGCTATGCCTTTTTTAAGAACTCAAACCAAAAAAAATAGTCCGGAGACCACTACTACATATACGGAAGGTGGGTATGACCTCCTGGTAAACTACAGTAGCCCATCTAAAAAAGACAGAGTGATCTTTGGAGAGCTTGTTCCCTATGACAAAGTTTGGCGAACAGGGGCAAATGAACCTACCCGTTTTGAGACCAAAACAGATCTAATGATCATGGGAAAGACTTTACCGGCCGGCAACTATTCCCTTTGGACAAAACCAAAAGAAAGCAATTGGACTGTTATCTTTAACAGTGAGATCCCGGATTGGGGCGCAACCCTAAGCAGCGGAGGATCGGAGGCTACATGGAATCCTGAAACAGATGTGTTAACAGTTGAAGTCCCCGTCATTAATATGACACAAAGCCAGGAAAGCTTCACTATCAGTTTTGAGGAGTACAATGGGCTATTCCTAACTTTTGCCTGGGATACTACCAAGGTTCAGGTACCCATTAATCAATAGACTTGGGGGTAAAAAAGAACATAGGTGATAAGAGCGCCTCTTTTGTAAAGAATCAAAGGGCGCAAATGCCCTCTGTTCCTGCTCTAATAAATGGGATCTTAAAAGGAGATCAAGCACTCCTCGCCAGGGCCATAACCCTGGTGGAAAGCACACAGGCAGCCCATCAGGAAAAAGCCTATGAGATCATTGAAAAATGTCTTTCAAGAACCCAAGATACTCTTCGTATTGGCATCACCGGAGTTCCGGGTGTAGGGAAAAGCACCTTTATTGAGAACTTTGGAACAATGCTTACTGAGATGGGTATGAAGGTAGCCGTATTAGCCGTAGATCCCAGCAGTACAGTAAGCAAAGGGAGTATTTTGGGAGATAAAACCAGAATGCCACAACTGGTAAAAGATAAAAACGCTTTTATCCGACCTTCGCCTTCCGGCGATTCCCTGGGTGGGGTGGCCAGAAAAACCCGGGAGAGCATTATTTTGTGCGAAGCAGCAGGGTACAATGTCATCCTGGTGGAAACCGTTGGCGTAGGACAGAGTGAAACGGCTGTACACAGTATGGTTGATTTTTTCCTACTGTTAAAACTTACTGGGGCCGGTGACGAACTTCAGGGTATTAAACGAGGCATCATGGAAATGGCAGATGCCATTGTCATCAATAAAGCTGAAGGAGACAATATTAAAAGGGCAGACAGGGCCAGGTCTGAGTTTGAAAGGGCGCTCCACCTCTATCCACCCAAAGAAAACGATTGGGCCCCTAAGGTACTTACCTGTTCCTCTATTACCGGTGCTGGTGTACCTGAGATCTGGAAAATGATCAGCGAATACCAAAGTAAAAACAAGGCTGGCGGTTATTTTTCCAGTAAAAGGAAATCTCAAAACACCTATTGGTTCCATCAAACGGTTGAAAGCCTTCTAAAACAACAGTTCTACGGTCAGAAAGCCGTTATAAAAGCAATGAACCCACTACAAAAAGAGGTAGAAAATAATACCATTTCCCCGTTCAGGGCTGCAGAAAAGCTTCTAGAACTGTATGCAAAAGGTCTTAAATAAAAAACCTAAATTTGCCAGCAAACAACCCGCTTTCATGAACCCTAATACCCAGGCACTCCTATCTATCGTGGTACCGCTTTATAATGAAGAGGAAAACGTAGCACTGCTCACCGAGAAGATCCATGAAAGCCTCGAAGGATATACCTATCAGATCATTTACGTAGACGACTTTTCCCAGGACAAGACCCGCTCAGTAATTAAGAACATGAAAGATCCAAAGGTTCATCTGCTGGCTCTAAAAAAGAATTACGGGCAAAGCCTGGCCCTGGCTGCCGGGCTAGATTATGCTCAGGGAGAATATATTATCACCATGGATGGAGATCTGCAAAACGATCCAAGTGATATTCCGCAGATGCTGAGTTATGCCTTAGATGGAGAATTTGATGTGGTGACAGGTATCAGGCAAAAACGAAAGGATTCACTTGTCAAAAAGATCCCTTCCAAGATCGCTAATTTCCTCGTAAGACGGGTCACCAAATTAGATATCAAGGATAACGGATGCGCCTTAAAGGTCTTCACAAAAGACATTGCCAAGGATCTCAATCTCTATGGTGAGATGCATCGCTTTATAACCTTACTTGCCTTTCTAGAAGGGGCTCAGATAAAACAAGTTCCTGTAAAACATCATGCCCGGCATGCCGGAGTATCCAAATACGGTTTGGAACGAGTTTTTAAGGTTGTAGCAGATATGATGCTCTTATTGTTTATTCGTAAGTACTTTCAACGTCCCATACACTTATTTGGGATACTAGGGGTGCTACTTATTTTGTTAGGTATTCTGATCAATTTTTACCTGCTGATAATAAAATTGGGTATGGGAGAGGATATTGGGAATAGACCGCTACTTATTTTTGGTATGATGTTTATCCTGGGAGGAATTCAGCTCTTTACTATAGGGATCGTTATGGAACTCCTGATCCGAACCTATTACGAATCCCAAAGCAAAAGACCTTACAGGATCAAAAATATAAGCATAGGTGGAGAACTTTCGTAAAAAGGGGATCACCCTCCTGAAAGTAGCCATAAGTGCGGCCCTACTCTATTTTATTTTTACAAAAATCCCTTTTTCAGAGGTGCTTACCGTCGTTAAAAGGTCGCAGCCCTTGTATGTTTTTGGCGCCTTGTTGTTCTTTATAGTTTCCAAGGTCATAGCTGCGTATAGACTCAACTTATATTTTCATGAAATAGGTGTGTTATTGACTCAAAAAAGCAACCTCAAATTATATCTGTTGGGAATGTTCTACAACCTCTTCCTGCCAGGCGGCATTGGAGGCGACGCCTATAAAGGGTACTATGTAAAACAACATTTTGAGGTACCTACTAAAAAAGTGGTGGCAGTACTCCTTATGGATCGCCTCAGCGGACTCCTCTTACTCTTCGTTTTTGCATGTATCCTCGGAGTTACCATAGAAGTTCCTGAATTGCTTCCTTTTAATTGGCTTATAGGATTGTGCATTCCCTTGAGTATCATTATTTTCTGGGGGATTCAGCAGCGATTTTTTACCTATATACTACCTGTTTTTTGGCGCTCTAATGTCTTATCTTCCTTTGTTCAACTGGCACAGCTGGGTTGTGTTCTAATGATCTTACAAGCACTGAACATTCAGGTGTCCACCATAGAATATCTCTTTATCTTCCTGATCTCTTCTATAGTATCGGTACTCCCATTGACCATTGGAGGCATAGGTAGCAGAGAATTAGTATTCTTATATGGTGCACTTTGGTTGGGTTTGGAAGAAGACCGGTCAGTGGGCATTAGTATGCTCTTTTTCCTGATCACGGCCTTTATTTCCTTGCTAGGTATCTGGTATCACTTTAGGAAACCAAAGCTGAACATAAAACCATAGCCACAGGTCATTATTTTATGTGCAGGAGATACATCTTGTTTAAAATTAAAGGACGGGTTGTGGGATTTAAAAATTTTCCTTGAAGGCGAGTGATCCTGAATTGATCAACATCATATTCCCTGTCCCAAACAATTCCAGACATAGTTAGTTCGGTCAGCTCTGCCTCTGTCGTATACACCCAGACATCTGATAAGGATCCGATTTCATTAGCTGTGGATATGCGAACCGGATGTTCGTTGTAGAAATCCAAGGCCCAGGTATGACGTTCGGATAATTTATAGATTCGGTCAACAGGTATTTCTTGTTTATTCACAATTGCCGCCATGCTAGAACCTCCTTGATAGTTTAATAATTCCGGGTAGAAATGAAGATTTAAAACCCCATTCAGCAGTACGGAAGCCAGGACAGAAATAGTGATGATACGTACATAAGGTGCCTCTTTTTTCACAATAAAATAGGCAACAACACCATACCCCATAAAGAGAGGAAGGTAAGCCAGCCAGCTGTCCCATTCAAATACATAAAAACATATAAAGGCTGTAACTGTAAATACAAGGCCCAAAATGAAATATTGCCCGGCCAGAACCAGGTTGAGTGCTTTGGTCCTACCCCGCTTTTTAAGCGATACCAGATACGCCGCGGCCAAAACAGAAAACAAAGGAATAAGAATATTCAGGTAATGTGGTAATTTAAACTGGGCAAAACTTATGATAATAAATAGAAGGCTTATTCCTCCCACGGTAAGTAACTCGTGTTTGGAATTTTTTCTGAAATGCAACTTAATAAAAGTGCGTAATTGATTCCAATAGCCAACAATCCCGATGATTGTCCATGGCAGGAAAACCCAGAGAAAAGTGTGAAAGAAAAAGAAATAATCACTGCTGTTCTTCCCTACACCTTCACCGCTAAGTCTTTCAAAGCTCTGTTCCCAAAAAATAAAAAACAGACCACTACGGTTACCCTTTCCCCTGATAACCTTTTCAGGATGCAGATCGAACTGATGATAGTAAGCATAGAGCATTGGGCTGATGGTCAAAACAAAGACCCCTAGAGCCAGGATCACTTTCCAGTGTAACAAGACCTTCCACTTTCCGGTATAAGCCAGATGGCACAGTAATGGGAGTCCTATGACGAGTAAGGCGATCTGTCCTTTGGTCGAAAATGCTATTCCCGCACCAAAAGCCCCTAAAATCAATGATACTAAGCTCCCTTTTTCAATATAAACAGCCAATTGCCAGATTGCAAAAACGGTGAAGCCGGTAAGAACCGAGCCAAGTGGAACATGGGCCACAATGTTACCGTTGCTGGCGCTATTGACTGTGCTGGTGGTCGGGGTTGTCAGCTTACACGAAATGACAGGTGTTCGGATCGTTGGTCTGGTTGCAGTTTTGGTGCCCGCAATTGCATTCGCCTG
>NZ_CAMYKH010000089.1 GCF_947258935.1 uncultured Muriicola sp. | reverse complement strand
CTATTAACCTATGTACTAGAAATTACTCCTTCTTAATTTTATTTTTTTATTCTTGGCTAAAGGTGATCCCACCTTGTAAAAGGAGCTATGATTTAGTGCAGAAAATACTTGTGCCATGTTCTGCAATAATCTATCTATTTTCAAGGATTCTGTTTGTGTTGTCCATTTTAGGTTTTGGGCATTGATTATGTTGAGTCTTTTATTTTCGGGACACCTTTCTAGCCAGGAAGAAACACCATATGTTTCTTACAATGTACCTTTTCAAAATCTCCTAAAATTCAATCGATTTCTAATCAACCCTACCTTTTCCACGGTCCGGGAAGATAAATCGTATATAAACTTTTTCCATAGAAGCCAGTCGGCCTATTTCGACGACAATTATCAAAATTATTTTCTGAGTTATAGCGGTAGGATCAATGATAGAACCGGGCTTGGGATCAGTGTTTATAATCAGCGGGAAGGGCTGGTCTCCAATATTGGTATCCTGACGAATTACGCTTATGGTATTCGTCTTTCCGAGAATAGCAATTTAACCTTTGGGTTAAATATTCCTTATTATCGAAGTAGTTTTGATGAAGCAAGGGCTATTACAAATGAAGAGGATCCTGTATTGGCAGGTTTCAACGAGAATTCTATAATTGCTTTTCAGCCCGGGCTCAATCTGTCTTTCGGTAGTTTTGATGTTGGTGTTTTTGCGGAGAACATATTCGATTTTAATCTTAAAACAGGTGAATCGCTGACAGAATTCAATGAAAAATCATTTTCAGCACATTTACAATATACCCGAAACTTTGAGTATGCCGATGGCATTTTGCAAGATGGCCGACTCATGCCATTAGCCAGGATACGCAAGGCAGGTGAGGAAGAACTTATTTTTGGAGGAGGGATCATTTTAGACCTTCCTCGTCTTGGTTGGATACAGGCTGGATATGATAGCTTTTACGGCGGATCTGCCGGTGCTGGATTTAATGTAAATAAGCGCTTATCCCTTGGATATAACTTCGAACGAGGATTCTCCCAGGATATTAACAATTTTGGGATTACGCATGAGGTATCCATAGCCTATAACTTTATACCAACCCTCACTGAGGATATGGTGCAACGAGAACCGGAAGAAGAAAAAGATACAGATTACCTCGATGTAAAAAGGAGGATTAAGAAGAATAAAAATCCACTTTTTCTGGAGATGGATAAACTTCGCAAATTGAATCGCGCTAATTATGCGGTGATCAATGAATTGATATATAAACTAGACTCCCTGGAAAATTCCATCAATTCTGAAATTGAACGAAGATTTGAATTGGCCGTACGCAGTAACAGACGAGAACTCAACGACGTAAAAATGGCTTTTGACAAGCAGCAGCAAGGCTTGTTGGCCAAAGGACCCACTCCTAACAAGGCGGGCGAGCAGCAACGCCTTAGTGATGCCATGAAACTGCAAATGCAGAAGAATCTCGATTCCTTAAATCAGCTAAGCCAGCTGTCCATAGCGCCGAACAAAAAAGAGGCGACTCATTCTCTGCTTGGCAATCTGATTGGTGTTCCTGACGGGCACTATGTAATTGCAAATGTTTTTGAAACGCAGGAATATCTGGATAAATTCCTTGCCGATCTCAAAAGCCAAGGTATTAAGGCCGGATATTTCAAAAATCCAATCAATGGGTTTAACTATGTGTACCTGGCGCATTATGAAGGTACTCAGGAAGACCTTGAAACAGTGAAAACCAATTTTAGAGAGAAATACGGTAATGAATTATGGATCATGAGTGTTGAGAAAACCAATAGCTCTAGAATGGCTACCTTAAACTTTGATGATTAATTCAGGGATACCCAGGTAGTGTTGATCAGCTTTTCAGCTGCTGTGATGGGCGCTTGCTCACTTAGGTCTGCGCCCTTATCATCTGCCATGCTAAAAAGACTTTAACCCCTTTATTAAAGGCTCTTGTTTTAAGCTGGTATCGCTAGACTTCATTAGTAGTCTCCTTTACATACAACTGTTTCACTTATTCTTCTGCTTCCAGATCATAGAAATTTCTGGCAAAGGAAGCAAAATTTCCTGCATCTCATTTTTAAGTTTGCAAAGTCTGTTGCTCTCGTTTGTTGATGATCTCAACGATCCAATAAATGAGTTGTCCAATTCCATTGGCAAAAACGAATAATAGAATCCAAATAAGAAGCATGTTGTTTTCCCTGAGGTTAGGATTATTAGCGGCATGAACAATATAAAAAACAAGGCTCCCCAGAGACACACAGATGGCCACTAGGATGAAGAGTACAAAAGCGCCAACATTTCCTAAAATTAAAGAGGCCGAATAATTTCCTGAATGATTGTCTAATGCATCTACATTATTTAAAATAAAGAACAGGAATACAAAATAGGCGATCAAACCAAGAAATAACATGGCTATAGGTGCTATAGCAAAGAATCCTTGCCAAAATTTACTTTGTAACATAGTAGTCTGTGTTTATGGTTGTCTCTAAAGTTAAGTGTTTTAAGTTAATTGTCCATAGTAAAAAGACCCGGATAGTTCCGGGTCTTTTCTATGGTTGGTTAATTGATAGTTTGCTTTAGTAAATACCTTAATTTAAACTTGGGTGGGCTAATTGGAAGACGAATAGGCCATATCTGGTCTCATTTGTCCTACAAACTCTTCGTAGCTTAATAAGTTGCTAAAGAGATCCCACATGGTCTTTTTTCCATCCTCTCCAAGTAAGGCATCATTAGCCATAGCCTTTTGAGCATAGTCTAGTGGGTCTTTGGCAGCAACGGCTACCATATAGAATTCACCACGCGTACCAAAACCGCTGCGATAAACGCGATAATATACCTTGGATCCTTTACTGGCGAACATATCTTTTACAGCTTTCATTTTTTCCTTAACCATCGCCCTGTTGCCAGGTGTTACGTATAAATAGTGAAATTTTCTATAATTCTCGCCTTCCGGGGTTTGATTGATACCTCCGGGTTGATATGAAAGATCATTATCTATTGTAATGATGTAATCATGTTCCACATCATAACATTTGTCCATTCTGTTGAACAGGGCATTCATATTCTCTTTCCCCATTTTTTCTGCTAAGGAAGTAAAAATAGAATTATCCAGATCAGCCATATTATCTATAGGTCCAACGTAGAGATATCTGTTATCTGCGGTATTTGTGACAATAAAGTTGGCTTCCTGAATATTATGTGTATTTAAATGGCCAAGTAATTCTTTACAGACGGCCTCGTATTCTGAGATCATCCCGGGTTTAACCACATCTTCGTGTACCCAGAACGATTGATTTTTGGCCATGTCTTGTGCCATACTTCCGAGGGGGATCAACAAGATCATTGCACAAAGGATTAAGGATTGTTTTAGTGTTTTCATAGTTGTTCAATTAAATTAGTAAATGTTTGTTATTTCCAGGTTTTTGTACCCTATTTCAGGTTGGGTGGATTTAAAGTGTATCCCAATTGCTGTAATAGGTATAGTTCATTGTAATAAGTATCCTCCCTTATTATTTTTCCTTCTTCATTAAATCGAAAAAGTGAAACTCCAGACACTTTAGCTTTCTTCCCGGTAGGCAAATATTCTGCAAATTCTCCGGTGTTAGTTCCTTCAAACGTCCAGGTAGTAACTACCTGCCGGTCTTTTTCGATCATAGTATCTATCTTGATCTTCATTGTAGGAAAGGCACGAATAAAGTTCTTTATGTATGCTTCAAATTCTTTTTGCCCGTTGGCCACAGTAATTCCGTTTAGGTTTCTGGTGAAATCTTTGGTCATCAATTCATGAATCGAAAGTAACTTATGCTTATTCCAACAAGAATCTACGTACATGTTAACCACTGCTTTCTGCCGTTCATTTTTATCTGTTCCTTCTTCTGAGACGGGTTGGCATCCAAAAAGTCCTGTTAGTAGCAATATTGATAAAAGGATAGCACTTTTCATTCGGCTTAATTTCCATTGCAGATCAAGGAGCTGAACACTTAATCTTATTGAAGTAAGGAATAAAAAAACAGATAATAAGTTATTTATGGACGAAGCCTGACTTATACTGTCCGAGAAGGGTAGTTTACTTAGCCAAAGTTTCGAAATCATTATTTTTCCATTTAAATGAGAAGATCTAAGAAATGAGAAATCGTTTTTTTAAAGTCGTTTTGATCACCTTTTTTGCTTTACTGCACGGGTTCTTTGGCGCGACCCAACTTATCGACTTTGATAAGGAAAATTCCTACAAAAGAGTATTTATAGATACCGATAATTTTGGTCCCTCGTACCTGGACACACTTCAAATTGCTTACACAAAAGCACCCACGGATTCTCTTAAATTTATGATCCTTAATGATCTGGCGTATTATTGGCATACACGCGACCTTAAAAAAGCGTATGAATTCACTAAAATTGGATTGCGAGAAACGACTGCCAAGGATTGTTTAAAATGGTTAGCGCGTTTTAGGATCACTCAGGGAGCTATTTTACTTCGAAATGAGCAGTTAGATAGTGCCCAGATCACTTTAGATTTAGCACAAAACCATATAAATAAGAAAGACCTGCCTTTTCTATATACCCAACTGGGATATGTCTATGAAAGAAGGGGCGATCTTACTAAGGCTGCGGAATATGCTTTAAGATCACTTCGTCTGGGGGAGCAGTTAAACGACTTGCACGCCAGAGCACTTGCACATAGCGATCTAAGTAATCTTTTCTGGAAACAAGGGAAATATGACAAAGGAATAGAACAAGGGTTGCTTTCCTTGACCTTATTTGAAACAATTGGGATGAACGATCTCGACTATGATTTTACATTGTATGTGATGGGAAATAATTATCTGGCAAACGGGGAATTAGAAAAAGCACGTACCCATTTTGAACATGCTATTGCCATAGGAGAACGATACGGATTTTATAACAATCTGAGTGATGTTTATATTTCACTGGCCGATCTTTATGGCAAACTAAACAAATACACTCATGCAGAAGAAGCCGCTCTCAAGGCTATTTCTTTTAGTGAGCAACTGAATAATAATTTTATGCTGATGAGAGCATGGTTATCCTTGGGAAAATTGCAAAACCTGCAGGGTAAATATCTATCGGCCGTAATTAGTCTTCAAAAAAGTATTGAAGTGGCCACAGCAGATTTTGGCGATGCTTTTTATTTAAGTGAAGCGTACCAAAATCTTGGGAGGGCCTTTGCCGGCAGCCATAGTTATAAGGAAGCTTATTTGGCCTTTGAAAGGTATGATGAACTAAAGAAAGAAGTTTTTACGGCAGAAGCGGCAGAACGAATGTCTCAGATCCAAACGGAATTTGATGTAGCAAAAAAAGAGAATACCATTCTTCTTCAAGATACCCAGATCAAAAAACAACAAGCCGTGCAGACATTGATAATGATTGTGTCTATTCTTCTTTTTCTCTTCTTATTATTATTGTTTAAAGCTGTTAGAAATAATAAGAGGAAGAACAAATTACTTCAGATAAAAAATGAGGAAAAAGAATTCCTACTTAAAGAGATACATCACAGGGTGAAGAATAATCTGGAGATCGTTACCAGTCTGTTGTCCCTGCAATCTGAACAGATACGCGACCCTAAGATCCGTGAGGCTATGGTGAAAAGCCAACAACGCGTTCAAAGTATGAGTATGATTCATCAGAAATTGTACCAAGGAAATAGTTTGTCGCAAATAGAAATGAAGGACTATTTTAATAATTTAGGGAATCATGTCATTCAGACCTATGGCATGGGAGAAAGAATAGCGATAGAGTGCGATATGGATGTCTTATACGTAGATATAGATCATGCTATCCCAATAGGACTTATTGTCAATGAACTCCTGTCTAATGCGCTTAAATACGCCTTCCCAAACAATTCTAATGGCAAGATCTGTATTCGTCTACAAAAACATGATTCTATTTTGCACCTTGAGGTTTCCGATAATGGGATAGGTAAAAGTGCCTCAAAAGAGTCGGTGGGGACTGGTTTTGGCACACAGCTTATTGCGCTGTTAACAGCACAGTTAGATGGTGTAATGAACCTGGCCGTTGATCAGGGTACGGTAGTAACATTTGATTTTCAACTTCCTAAAGCCGCTTAGAAATGGAATCGAAAACACGAGTTCTTATAGTAGAAGATGATATGATCATTGCAGCTAACATTTCTCTGCAATTATCAAAATTAGGATATGAGATCACAGGTATAGAATCTAGGGGTGAAGAGGCCCTTATCCATGCAAGGCTTAATACTCCGGATTTAGTATTGATGGACATCAATTTGAAGGGTAGTATAGACGGAATAGAAACCGCCTATTCCATGCAAACCACTATAGACATCCCCATTGTTTATATAACTGCAAACAATGATGAAGCTACTTTTGAAAAAGCGAAGAAAACTCATCCGTTCGCATTTATCGCAAAACCAATCAATATGAGAGCCCTGCACCGCACGCTGTCATTGGTGGAAGAGCAAATAAATAAAACAAATAAAAAAGCAGCGGAGAAGGAAGAGATTGTTGAGTTCCTCAACGACCGGATCTTTATAAGGCACCATGGTCAGATGGTAAAACTTTTATTGGACGATATATTGTTTTTAGAGGCAGATCGGAATTATTGTCAAATTGTTACCTCTAAACAGTATTATTTATTGACCGCCACACTTAAGGTAATGCAGGATAAATTACCTAACTCAGTCTTTGTCCGGGTACACAGATCGTATATCGTAAATATCACTCGCCTCGATGTTGTAGCCGAGAGCCATGTAGAGATCAATAGAAAGGTAATCCCCTTAAGTAAATCGTATAAAGAGGCACTGCTGAAGCATTTGCAAACCATATAAGGTTTACTTGAAAAAAAAAGAGCTTTAAGTTTTTTTGTTTCCTCTTTTTTTCATGATGTGTGACACTTGCCGGCTACCGGGATCTTTTTTGTTTTGAAGTTCATGGATGATCCTGGTATGATCTTCTTCTCTACCCTGAGATAACTTATAAGCAGCCTGAATCTGATTAATTTTGATTCGGAACCCAACAACGCCTTTAACTTGTCTAAGTGTGGCAGGGGACAAGTCTTTAATAGATAGGGGTGTTTTCTCATCTTTTTCATAATGATCTACCAGGCCGCCCAACCAGGTCAGCACTTCAGATTCTGTCATTACTGTAAGACTTCCATAAATATGCACAGCAATATAGTTCCATGTAGGTACCTCCTCTTCCTTATACCAGGATGAGGAAACATAAGAATGAGGTCCGTTAAAAATGCACAATACCTCCGAATTGGCTTCAAATGCTTTCCACTGTGGGTTAGCCCTTGCAATATGACCTATAAGAATATCATGCCCATCCTTATCCTTATCCAATTCAAGAGGAGTATGAGTCGCCCAGGGCTTGCCGTTAAGTTGATTGATCAGGATTGCAAAAGCATTAGATCTTATAAAGTCCTTTACTTCGGACAGGTCTTCATTCTTGTATTTTGATGGGATATACATACACTAGGCTAAACAATAAAAATATGGAAAATATGCCATTTTAAAGTGCACTATTCTACAGATGGGTCATGGAATAATACAATTGGGTATAACTAGTTTTAAATTGATAAGAAAAGAATAGAGATTTGCAGTGTGATAAGGGAGAAGCAATAATTAGCTTTCAATTTTAGTGCTTCTTAAGAAAAAAATCATCTTTTTGCTACCTTTAAGCGAAAGGTGATTATAGCTACCCTTTTAAGTACGAAATACATGAAAGAACTAAACAAGGTCATAAAGGTCTCCATTCTAATAACTGCAGGGATAGTGCTGTTGAACCTAATAATCAACTTTGGACAAACGGTTGTGGTTATGGAACTATTTGAGAGGATAGGAATAACATTCATATACAGTTTTGTGCTAACTGCTGTTAGTTCCTATTTCCATGTTTATGCCAGTAAGCGGTATAGTTGGGAAACACAGGCGCAGAAACGACTTTGGTTTGGGGCCATAGGATCGGTGATCTTTACGGTCCTTGCCTTTGGGATGGTAAGATGGTTCGTAGAAGTTATCATTTATGGAGCCACCTTTGAAAATTTTATTGCCAATGAACAAGTGTATTATTATGTAATAGCCCTTGTCATTACCCTCATAGTGTCACTTTTTATTCATGCCTTTTACTTTTACAAAGCATTACAGGATAGCAAAATAAAGGAACAAAAGATCATTGCCGGAACAGCATCTGCCAAGTTCGATGCCCTGAAAAATCAATTAGACCCGCATTTCCTCTTCAATAGTCTGAATGTGCTTACTAGTCTTATTGAAGAAGATCCTCAGCAGGCCCAGCGGTTTACCACAGCGCTTTCAAAAGTGTATCGCTATGTTCTGGAACAAAAGAATAAAGATCTTGTCCTGGTGAATGAGGAATTTGATTTTGCGAGGACCTATATTAAACTTTTGACAATGAGGTTTGAAGATAGTATTGTTTTCGATATACCGGAAACATGCAGTATTGCCGAAGCCAGGATCGTCCCTCTATCATTGCAGTTGCTTTTGGAGAATGCGGTAAAACACAATGTGATCACCTCAGAAAAACCTTTGAGAATAAGGGTGTTTGAAGAAGATGGATGCCTGGTAATAAGCAATAATCTACAGGAAAAACAGGTAGTGAAAAGAAGCAGTGGGGTGGGTCTCCGCAATATACAGCAACGATATACCATCTTATCGAATAGAAAAGTAAGTATTGATAAAACAGCATCGGAATTCAGTGTAAAACTACCTATGCTCACAAAACAAATTGAAAGTATGGAAACACAAAAAGCATTTATAGAAGACAAGCGCTATCAGAAGGCAAAAGAGCGGGTGGAGGCCATTAAAGGGTTCTTAGGGAATTTAACGGCCTATTGTATTGTGATCCCTTTTTTAGCATGGATCAATTACAGAACTACAGATTTCCCGTGGGTGATTTTCCCCGCATTAGGTTGGGGCTTTGGTGTAGTTACTCATGGGATGGAGGCCTATGGCTATAATCCTCTATGGGGAAAAAGCTGGGAGGAAAAAAAGATAAAGGAATTTATGGAGAAGGACGAATTTTAAAAAGAACTTTGATATGAACGTAAAAAGATCCTATTTATAACTGAAAAGACAATTCATCATCACAAATCAACAATTGGGTTCAGTTCTTTTAGAAAATGAGTAGATTATTAAGAATTTAGAGGCATCAATAAAAACCATTTAAAACACTAATCATGGAAGACTTTAGCAAAGAGAACAAGTACTTGCGAGCCAAAGATCGCGTAGAGCGATTAAAGAAATTTTACGGTAATCTAACCTCATATGTAATAGTTATTTCAGGACTGGCGGTCATAAATTACCTAACCAATGAATGGGTATACATGTGGTTCCTTTGGGCAGCTTTTGGTTGGGGGATAGGTATAGTATTTCACGCTATAGGTACTTTTAATCTCAATCCGTTTTTTGGACGCGACTGGGAGGAGCGAAAGATCAAAGAATTAATGCGAGATGAGGACGACATAAAACGCTGGGAATAATAAGAGTAAAATCAATAGATATGGAATATCAGGATATTGAAAACGATAAGTTAAAAAAGGCAAAAAAACGGGTGGAGGAGCTAAAGGGCTTTTATATTCATCTTACCATTTATATCATAATTAATTCTTTTATTATGGTGAATATCCTAGTTCGCGCTTTAGACGATGGGGATACGTTCTGGCAGTTCGGCACCTTTTTTACCCCATTTTTCTGGGGAATAGGGCTGGCTTTCCACGCAGCCAAGGTTTTTAATTTCAATCCCATTCTTGGAAAGAACTGGGAGGAAAGACAGATCCAGAAATACATTGACAAAGACAAACGCGATGCCGAAAAATATAAGTAATCATGGAAGAAGCAAGACTAGCCGCTTATAGAAAAGCAAAAAAACGAGTTAAAAAGATAAAACGGTTTTACCGTCATCTTACAGTTTATATTGTAGTAAATATAGTGCTGTTATATTTTGGTCTTAGGGGGATCGATTTTTTAGAAATTAATAGCCCTGAGGTAAATACGAAGGTTGTGTTTTGGCTTTTTTGGAATGTCCTCAGTGTTCCAATACTATGGGGTATAGGGCTATTGATCCACGGACTGTGCGTATTTAATCCTAAGATCAATTTTATTAAAGCCTGGGAAGAACGACAACTGCAGAAGATCCTGAAGGAAGAATACAGAAATGAGAATTCCTTGTAGTATAATATGGCTGCTATTGTACACAGCTAATACCTGAAGATTATTATGAATGTACTTATTATTGAAGATGAAAAACCTGCGGCCCGGCGATTAGCAAGGATGTTAGAGTCTCTGGGCGTCAAAGCTTCCATGATACTTCACTCCGTAGAAGAATCTATACAATGGTTTCAGAACCATCCCCATCCGGACCTTATTTTTTTAGATATCCAGCTATCGGACGGACTCTCTTTCGAGATCTTTGAAGTACTCGATATTAAAAGTGCCATCATCTTTACAACTGCTTTTGACGAATATGCCTTGCAGGCCTTTAAGTTGAATAGTATAGATTATTTGCTAAAACCAATTGATGAAGACGAACTTGAAAAGGCAGTCAATCAATTCAAATCTCAAAATACAACGGTTCCAAAATTGGCCATCGATTTTGAGGATATAAAAAAGCTACTGGTCAATCCGGTAGAAAGGGAATATAAAAAACGATTCACGGTTAGGGTAGGGCAGCACCTCAAGATCATTCATGCAGATGATGTTGAATGTTTTTACAGTGAAAATAAAGGCACTTATGCTGCAACCGTAGATGGAAGATCATATCTTTTGGACACCACTCTGGAACATTTGGAAACAGAACTAACTCCTAAAATATTCTTTAGAGTAAGCAGGAAATTCTTTGTTAATATCAACCACATCAAAGACATCATTTCCTATACCAATTCCAGACTTCAGATCAAGTTAAACAAGACCTCAGATCAGGAAATCATAGTAAGTAGAGAGCGTGTACGCGACTTTAAGTTATGGTTAGAATAAAACTAAATAAATATCTGAAAACAAGATGATTAATACTCGCTATAGATTTTTCTTATAGTGGCTTTTCGGGGGTATTTTTATCTTTTTTAGCCACTCTGTTCTCGTCGAAGGAAGAAGGAAGTAAAGCTGGTATCAATTTAATAAAAATAGGCAATAAAACAGCTCCTCCCGGCAACAAAAAAATGGCCAGGGAAGGAACACTTTTAAAGACATCCACTAACTGATCTTGTATCTTTTTCTTTTCATCAGCACTTAAGTCTTTAACCGCACCTTTGGAAATTAGATAGACCAGTTCTTTACTTTCTGATAATTCCTTTTGGAGTCGTTTACTATTTCTCAGGATGAGTTTGTTGACCACTTTAGACATACTGTCATAAAATTGTACAGCCATGTTTGTATCCTTTAAAAAAGAAATATTTTGGACGTTCTTCTTAAAAAAGATGGTGATATCTTCCAGTGATTTGGCGATCTGATCTTCGGGGAATCCCATATCTTTTCCAATTCCGTAAATAAATTCGGACTCTTTGTAATCCAAAGAATAGTCTTCCCATACGGTAAGACTGGCTACATCTAAAAAGTACTGATTTTCCCAGGGGGAATAATTGGTAAGCAGCACTTCGCGGTACGAACCGTCAAAATGTGACTCATCATCATCAATAAAGGAGAGGGAGGCAGCGAATAATTGGGAAAGTTTTTCGTCCGATTTGTTCTTTTCCTTAGCGTTTAGAGCGTGATATGTGATATTGATTGCAAGGTACTCCAGTTTTTGGGCGTGTTCTCTTATTTTATCACCCCCTCGTAAGTAATGACGTAAGGTAAGTACGTCAATAAATAGCAAGGAATTAGTAATGATGCTGTTAAAGGTTCGACTGATGACATTGTCTTCGAGATAAACCCTGGAATCGATCAATTTTTCGAGCTGTGCCGAAGTTTTACTTCCCGTTAATATCTTATTGAGAAAGGAGATCTGACTTACATTCAATTCTTTGTAAAACGTAAAAATAGTTTCTACAAAATCGTCAAAACTGGTTTCTCTACGCTCAAGGGAATAGGTAAAATACAGCGCAGAAACTAGATTTATCTTTGCCATTTCATCCTCTGAGGGCTTATGTTCTATGGTTATAAAGGAAGGGATCCTTACATTGATACCGTAAACAAAGCCATTATTTTTAAGGCTCTCATATAGGGTAGAAAAGTCAGAATACACCCCAGCCTTATTAATAACAACTTCACCAAATTTATTTATCCAGCCTGGACCCGAAGGATTCATGTCTCCAAAATTTATGACGAAAGTACGCCAAAATTAAACTTTTTTAAGTACCTGAAACTCCTTTACAACGCAGAAAATTATCCTTGTAGGAATATACTATTGTTCAAAATACCTGGTTGCTAAAAGTTCACTGAAAAGATAGAGGTGTCATTTCATAATGGGTAAAGACCAAATGCAAAACCAAATTTATAACAGCAGCTTCTAGTTAGACA
>NZ_CAMYKH010000088.1 GCF_947258935.1 uncultured Muriicola sp. | reverse complement strand
TACTATCCGCCAACTCGCTTGGTTTTAAAGCCATTTTCTTGAAGGAATAGCATGATCTTGTCCCTGTAATCTCCTTGTATAATGATAAGTTCATTCTTATAGGTGCCGCCTACACCCAATAAAGTCTTTAATTCTTTGGTCAGAGCCTTTAGATCGGCATCTGTTCCTTCATATCCTTCCAGGATGGTGATAGGTTTCCCTTTGCGTTTCTCATATTTACAGAGAATAGGCTCGTCCTGCACCCAGAATTTCGGTTTTTCTTTCTTTGACGCTTTCTCTTCTTCGGATGGTTGATGGTCTGGAAATAGGTTTTTTAATTGGTCTTGAAGGTCCATAGCATACTGTAAAAAAATCCCTGAAATTATCTTATTTTTTTATAAGGCCAAGCTCCACAAGGCGTTCGTTTAGAAATTCTCCAGCAGTGATATCAGGGAATAATTTAGGATGTTCCTTATCAATGCAATTTTCCAGGCAATTCAGGGACATTTCTCCAATAGGATGCATAAAAAATGGAATAGAGTACCTGGAATTTCCCCAAAGTTCCCTGGGCGGATTAACTACCTGGTGGATGGTAGACTTTAACTTGTTATTTGATAATCTTGACAACATGTCCCCAACATTTATCATTAACTGATCTTTGTTCGCAATGGCATCTATCCATTCTCCTTTGTGATTCATTACCTGTAATCCCCTGCCATGAGCCCCCATCAATAAGGTAATAAGGTTGATATCTCCATGAGCTGCTGCACGAATAGCATTTTTGGGTTCTTCAGTGATAGGAGGGTAGTGAATTGGCCTAAGGATAGAATTTCCGTTTTTAATATATTCATCAAAATAGGTTTCTTCCAGATCTAAATGAAGTGCCAAAGCCCGCAAAACATATTGAGCCGTTTTTTCCAACATTTTGTATGTTTCCTTGCCTACTTTGTTAAAGTCGGGCAATTCGGCTACTGTAACATTAGACGGATATTCTTTTAACAACTTCGGATTGTTTTCAACGTATTGGCCAAAGTGCCAAAACTCCTTAAGATCACCTACTTTTCTTCCCTTGGCGTGTTCCTTTCCAAAGGATGTATAACCACGCTGTCCGCCAATACCTGCTATCTCATATTTGTCCTTTACCTCCTGTGGTAAGGCAAAGAACTTCTTAATTTCAGTATATAAAGATTCGATCAGAGATTCCGAAAGGAAGTGACCACTTAGCGCTACAAAGCCAATTTCCTCAAATGCACTTCCCAAATTTTTTACAAATTGTTCTTTTTTGAAAGGATCTTTAGATAAATAATCCCTAAGATCCACACTTGGAATGGTATCCATACTTTTTGGTTTAGATGAAGAATCAAAGTTACTAAATTATCAAACCAATTAGGACTCAAATTAGGTAGAGATCTTCAATGCAATTTTGCTACATTTACGGCAATTATTTGTGCTAAACGTATTTTAAACTAATGCAATTTCAACACCATGGGCTAACTTCTGAGGTGCTTATAGAACTCTATAAGGGCATGCTCAAACCCCGTATGATAGAAGAGAAAATGCTGATACTTCTTCGGCAGGGGAAGATATCTAAATGGTTTAGTGGCATAGGGCAGGAGGCAATTTCCATTGGAGTAACCATGTCTCTGGAGCCGGAAGAATACATCTTGCCCATGCACCGCAATTTGGGTGTTTTCACCACACGAAACATTCCTTTACATAGGCTTTTTGCCCAATGGCAAGGGAAAATGAGCGGTTTTACTAAAGGAAGGGATCGCAGCTTTCATTTTGGAACCCAGGAATATAAGATAGTGGGCATGATCTCTCATCTTGGCCCACAATTAGGGGTGGCAGATGGGATAGCACTTGCGGATGTTCTGCAAAAAAACAAAAGAGTAACCGCAGTTTTTACAGGAGAAGGTGCCACCAGCGAAGGGGATTTCCATGAAGCATTAAATATCGCAGCAGTTTGGGACTTACCAGTGTTATTCTGTGTTGAAAATAATGGATATGGCTTGTCTACGCCCATAAGTGAACAATTTAGATGCAAACATATTGCTGACAAAGGCAAAGGATACGGCATAGAATCCTATATCATTGATGGCAATAATATCCTGGAGGTATACACTAAGGTAAAAGCTTTAAGTAAAAGTGTTCGTCAACGTCCACGACCCGTACTACTCGAATTTAAAACCTTTCGTATGAGAGGGCATGAGGAAGCAAGTGGTACTAAATATGTTCCTCAACAATTACTGGATACATGGGCCGCAAAAGATCCCATTGAAAATTATTTGGAATATCTCAGGAATCAGAATATCCTTTCTGAAGAGGAAGAAGTGGTAATAAAGAAGGATTTCATCCATGAAATAGACGAAAATTTAAAACTGGCATTTGACGAAGACATTGTTCAAAGTACTGAAAGCAATGAATTAATTGATGTTTACAAAGAATTTGTATATCAAGAGTTTAAAGAGAATAAAAAGGTAGTAAATATTCGTTTAGTAGATGCTATCTCACAAGGATTGCGCCTATCCATGGAGAAGCATCCTAACCTAGTGTTGCTTGGTCAGGATATTGCAGATTACGGAGGTGTTTTTAAAATCACGGAGGGATTTGTTGAGGCATTTGGAACAGAACGCGTCAGAAATACACCCATTTGCGAATCGGGCATAGTGTCTGCTGCAATGGGCTTATCTATTAACAAAATGAAGGCTGTGGTGGAGATGCAATTTGCAGATTTTGTCAGCAGCGGATTCAACCCTATTGTAAATTATCTTGCAAAAGTACATTATCGGTGGAATGAACCGGCAGATGTGGTTATCAGAATGCCTTGTGGAGCAGGAGTGGGGGCCGGACCTTTTCATTCACAAACGAATGAAGCATGGTTTACCAAAACACCAGGGCTTAAAGTTGTATATCCTGCTTTCCCTTATGATGCCAAGGGACTCCTGGCAACAGCCATAAATGATCCTAACCCCGTACTCTTCTTTGAACATAAGGCCCTTTATCGCAGTATGTATCAGGATGTACCGGAAGGCTATTATACCTTGCCCTTTGGGAAAGCAAGTCTTCTCAAAACCGGTGATTCTATCACAGTAGTATCATATGGGGCAGGCGTACACTGGGCCCTTGAAGCTTTGGAAGCAAATCCTGAAATTAATGCAGATCTTATTGATCTGAGAACCTTGCAGCCTTTAGATATTGAGGCTATTTACAAGTCCGTGAAAAAGACAGGGAAATGCATGATTGTGCAGGAAGACAGTCTCTTTGGGGGTATCGCCAGCGATATTTCAGCACTCGTAATGGAGCACTGTTTCCAATTCTTAGATGCCCCAATAAGACGCGTTGGCAGTTTGGAAACACCTATTCCTTTCGCCAGGCAATTAGAAGATCAATACTTACCCAAAGCCCGAATACAAGAGGTGCTTAAAGAACTACTATCCTATTAATTTACTATTCTTCAGACCGCTGTATATATTTTAAAAAAGAAGCAGTTCCTAAAGAGCTAACGGAGTCTTTGGTACGTATATATAGACGAAACAATAAATTTAAAAAGATGATCAGAAAAATAATTCCTTTATTAGTTGTTGTACTTATCTCATCCTGCGGTATATCCAAAGACATAAGGGATCAGCGAAATCTTATCAGTGGTACCTGGACACTTAATGATATTCATTATGAAAATAACCAGGGGATGTTTAAAGCGGTGGTTTTCAACGACGCAAATGCCATCTGTTTTGAGGATAGCAACTGGTTCTTCAGAGACAACAATAGTACTGGCCGTTACACAATTAAGCAAGGTTCTCTGTGTGAAGGAGGAGATCGTTTTATTAGGTGGTCTGTAGTGAGTAGTCCATCAAACTATAACAATCAATTGCAGTTTAAATATATTGACGAGAAGCGTAATGATATTTCCGGTGGTTTGGGATACAGATTGAATATTGCTTCCCTTTCTGCAAACGAAATGATCTTAAAATCGAATGTGATGGTAGACGCTAAACCTGTAACCATCGTTTATGAATTTACTAAAAATTAAAAATGAAAAACATGTTTAAAAAAGTAGGAGCCATATTAATGATCGCAAGTTTAGTCTTGGGATGTAATGCCGTTAAAAATGCCAATAACACTCAAAAAGGTGCTGTAATTGGTGCCTCAGGGGGAGCCGTAATTGGTGGTATAGTTGGTAACAATGTTGGAAAAGGCGGTAACACCGTTCTGGGAGCCATTATTGGAGGCGTCGTAGGCGGTGCTGCCGGAGGATATATAGGTAATAGAATGGATCGCCAGGCAGAACGTATTCAGGAAGAAATTCCCGGAGCCGAAGTAACAAGGGTAGGAGAAGGAATAAATGTAACATTTAATGAAGGTGCCGGGGTTTATTTTGACACGAACAAATCCAATATTAAAGGAACTTCAGTAGAGACCTTAAATAAACTAGCTGGTATCCTTAAGGAATACCCAAAAACTGAGATCCTTGTTGAAGGGCATACAGACAGTGCGGGTTCAGACGAGTATAATATGGGTCTTTCTAAATTAAGAGCCGAGTCTGTGACCAATTACCTAATTGGTCAGGGAATTCTTGGTGGAAGATTCACTACCAAATGGTTTGGTGAAACGCAACCGGTAGCAGATAATGCAACCGCAGAGGGAAAATCCAAAAACAGACGAGTTGAAATTGGTATAGTGGCCAGTGAGGAATTAAAACAAGAGGCCATCGAGAAAACCAAAGGTTAATCCCCATCCAGCAGATTATTAAACCCGGCATCATTGTCGGGTTTTTTTGTTTAGGAATATGTATCTTTCCCCAGTGGCTACTTATGATGTGATCATTATTGGGGGTGGATTGGCCGGACTTACGGCAGCCATCCATTTACGGAAAGAACACCATCGTATCCTGTTGCTGGAAAAAGAAACGTATCCCCATCACAAGGTTTGTGGTGAATACCTATCTAATGAGGTAGTGCCTTATCTACACCATCTAGGGATAGAATTACCTACAAACATTGAAATAAATACCCTGGAATTTAGCACACAAAAAGGGCGTTCCCTTCAACTTTCCTTACCACTTGGTGCGATTGGAATTAGTAGATATGCCTTGGATAATTGCTTGTATAAAAGAGCCACCAGTCTCGGTGTAGATCTTGTTTTTTGTTCAGCGGAAAGCATTGAATATAAAGATGACATATTTACTGTAAAAAATAATCTCGATCAAGAATACAAGGCAACTTTTGTCATTGGGGGCTTTGGTAAACGTTCCAATCTGGACAAAATGCTAAGGCGTGATTTTATTTCCAAAAAATCGCCTTGGCTGGGTGTTAAAGCCCACTATCAATGGAACAATTTTCCAGATAATCTGGTAGGATTGCACAGTTTTGAAGGAGGTTATGGCGGATTATCGAAAACAGAAACCGGAGCTGTTAATTTTTGCTATCTGGTGACCTATAATAGTTTTCAAAAAAAACATAATATTTCTGAATTCAATGACCTGGTGGTAGCGCAAAACCCATATTTGGGAACTTTTTTAAAAGAAGCCACAATGGTATTTGAAAAACCCTTGAGCATTGCTCAAATTTCATTTGAAGCAAAAGACCCTGTAGAGGACCATGTGATCATGTGCGGGGATTCTGCCGGACTAATTCATCCTTTATGTGGCAATGGCATGGCCATGGCGATCCATAGTGCTAAAATAGCTTCAGAACTGATCCACGCATATTTAAAAGAAGGACTATCAGACCGCACTCGGTTAGAAAAGGAGTATACCATAAAATGGTATCGTACTTTTGGTAAACGGATTAGAACCGGAAGGAGACTTCAAAAGCTCCTCATGTCCCCCAAAATTGCAGAGTTACTTTTCTCCTTAGCCATTCTCTCTCCAGGGATACTCAAGAGCATCATTAAAAAAACGCATGGAAAACCCATAGAAGTATGATCCGTTTTAAGCAGCGAAGTACAGAAAATGAATTAATGGATGATCTAAGCTTAGATGAAATCCAGATCAGATCCATTTTAAAAGATATAACACTGGCTAATAAATGGCTGGGGGGAAATAACATTACCATAAAAGCACTGGATCGATTATTTAAAGAACATCCAAGGGAAAAATATACCATACTAGATATAGGTTGTGGAGATGGAAGTATGTTGAGGGAAGTAGCAGATCACTGTGCGGAAAATCACATTAAGACACAACTAATAGGTCTCGATCTGAATGAAAAGTCGATCAACATTGCAAAAGAGTCTAGTCGTGGTTATGGCAATATCCGATATCTTACACAAGATGTTCTCGCTCTAAAGCCAGAGAAATTCCGTTGTGATATACTTCTTTGCACCTTAACCTTACATCATTTTTCACGGGAGCAGATCCATACTTTTATAAAAAAATTCGCTTTATTGGCAACTATTGGGATAATCGTAAATGATCTGGATCGGAATAAAATTGGTTTCGCCCTTTTTAAAGTATTTAGCCTCGTATTTATGAAAACCCATGTCGCTAAACACGATGGTTTGGTCTCCATTAAAAGTGGGTTTACCAAAAATGATTTTCATATTTTTTCCAGATCTGTACCGTCTATGGATTATAAAGTTCTATGGCGGTGGGCTTTTAGGTATGAATGGATCCTAACCCATCCAAATACGTAAATTACTATGAATAAAGTACATGTGGTGTCCGTAGCGAAAGAACTCCCGCCTTACTACAGGGATACAAAAGATATATTACCTCTAGTGGATATTTGGCTTTCAGGTCAGGAAGATCGGTTTAGGCGGAAGGTCATAAAGATTTTCGAAGGAGCGGGGGTAGAACGCAGATATGGCATAATGGCCCCTGAAGAGGTTTTTACCGCTACTTCTTTCGAAGAAAAGAATGCGATCTATGTACGCGAAACAAAAAGAATGGGGACTGCTGTCCTTGATAAAGCACTTAAAAAGAATCGATGGACTCCGGAGAGTTTAGACTATATCATTACTGTTAGCTGTACGGGGATCATGATCCCGTCTCTGGATGCATACATCATTAATGATCTGGGTTTGCGCCAAGATGTTGTTCGCTTGCCGGTTACTAAAATGGGTTGTGCCGCCGGGGTATCTGGAATGATCTATGCCAGTAATTTTTTGCGATCTAGTCCAAATAAAAGGGCTGCTGTCATTGCTGTTGAAAGCCCTACAGCTACCTTTCAATTAAATGATTTTTCAATGGCCAATATGGTAAGTGCGGCTATTTTTGGAGATGGGGCCGCCTGTGTGTTACTTTCTTCTGAAGAGGAGGCATCTGGTCCGGTAATAATCGGGGAGGAGATGTATCATTTTAAGAATGCTACACATTTGATGGGTTTCGACTTAGTGAACACAGGCTTAAAAATGATCCTAGATCCTGCGGTCCCTGAAACCATTTCAGAGCATTTCCCCAATATTGTGCATCCTTTTCTTCACAAACACAATAGTTCAATTGATAAGGTACATCATCTTATTTTCCATCCCGGGGGCCGAAAGATCGTGCAGACGGTTGAAGATCTTTTTGGGAAATTAGGGAAGAATATTGATGATACAAGAGAAACTTTAAAGCTTTATGGCAATATGAGCAGCGCTACGGTCTTATATGTACTGGAACGATTTATGGAAAAGGAGATCCCCGCTGGGGAGCAAGGGCTCATCTTAAGTTTTGGACCCGGATTTTCAGCACAGAGAGTCTTATTAGAATGGTAATAGCTTTAAAAGAGATCAATTTAATGTATTTTTGTACTCGCAAAAAGCAATAAGAATAGATGTCAGAAAATTCTACAAAACAATGGGCACTTATCCTGGGAGGTAGTAGAGGATTAGGCCTCGCAACAGCTCAAAAGTTGGCAAAGCATGGATATGCCATCTGCATTGTTCACCGGGATAGACGAACCGATATGGAATCTATAAATAACAGCTTTAGTCAGATTAAAGTAGATGCGAGTGACTTCTACGCTTTAAATGCAGATGCCATAAATTCTGAGAAAAGGCAGGAGGTTTTAAAACATATGGGGGAGATGATGGAAGAAGGAGATACCATCAAGATGCTGGTACACAGTATTGCCAAAGGCAGCATGAAACCAATGGTGTCCGATCCTTCATTACGTTTAACGGCTCAGGATATTGAGATCACTTCTAAGTCGATGGCGGTAAGCTTATATGAATGGGTGCAGGATATCCTCAATTCAAAATTGAATGATTCGGACATGCGGGTCATTTCCTTCACCAGTGAAGGCAATTCTAAAGTAATACCGGGGTATGCTGCTGTCTCTGTTGCCAAGGTTGCACTGGAGGCAATTACGCGCAATATGGCACTTGAAATGGCACCCTTGGGGGTGAAAGCCAATTGTATACAAGCAGGGGTTACGGAAACTGCCTCTTTTGCCATGATACCAAATAGCGATATAATAAAGGAAAATGCTTTAAAAAGGAATCCTTCGGGACGTTTAACTACACCCCAAGACGTTGCAAATACGGTATATCTGTTAAGTCTCGAAGAAGCCAAATGGATCACCGGTACAATAATAAAGGCTGATGGAGGAGAGAGTTTACGATGAATAA
>NZ_CAMYKH010000087.1 GCF_947258935.1 uncultured Muriicola sp. | reverse complement strand
CACCTGGGAGCTGCTCAAATTTCCTACGGTTCCAAAGGACCAATAAATATACTGTTGAAGTTCTTCTGCCTTTGCAAAATAGGAAAGAACTGTAACTACGGCCGCCGTTATACTTCCAAACATTAATCCAATGATCAAAAGGGCCATGGTATCTTTTACCTTTCGGGCCATGGCAATAACAGCTAGTAATACCAATACGCTACCTATACTAGATGCAATGGCGAGTGAGATATCGTTGACTAAAAAAACACCCAAGGAGAAGACTCCACTGCCCATAATAAGAAAGGCAGCTCCTAAACTAGCTCCAGAACTTATTCCCAATACAAAAGGTCCGGCTAGTGGGTTTCGAAACAAGGTTTGCATCAATAGTCCACTCAAAGAAAGTCCACTCCCAACGAGTATTGCGGTAAAGGCCTTTGGTAGTCTGTATTCCCAAATAATGTATGCCCAGGAGTCATTTGAGGAGACAGCTGTGAATAGTTCTTTTAGCGTAGCAGAAAAAGGGATCTCAACAGAACCGAAGCTAATGTTGATCCCAAAGCTTACTAAAAGCAGGATAAATAATAATATAAATCGATATGGGTATCTACTTTTCAATTATTGCAATGGCTTAAAGAAAAATAATTTGTGTTCTGGCAAAACTTCCGGATGAAAGATATGGATAAGGTCTTTTAGTATCAAATCTGGTCTGTTTGGACCCAGTTCGAAGAAAATAAGTCCGCCAGTTTCTCCCTTGCTCCGCGCATAGGTATAGATCTTCTTATTCTTAAGCGGGTTGAATTGAAGATAATGAGAATTTGCCTTTTCTAGATCGGAATAGAAAGTAAATTGGGAGGGCGATATCCAATAATCGGCATTAGTGGCTTTCGCCAATACACTTTCAAGGCTTAAGGAGAGACTTCCGGTTTCCTCGGTCTCTTCCCATAGATAGCGGGCATTTGCATCTTCAATGAACTGTGCTGCCCAGCTTTTTCCTCCGGGGGCATACCAAACATCCTTATAAAGCGCACCACTCATCACCGAGGGGATAGTGTTTGCATTTTTTGCCAGCTCTTTTGCTTGTTGGTAGGCCTCAGCGATGGAATCGAATAGGATCTCCGCCTTTTCTTCCAGTTGGAAGAATGGCGCAAAGAATTTTATCCATTCTGCCTTTCCCAGTGGAGTTTGCTCTGTCCAGTCGCCATTATAGACTACAGGTATTCCCGATCTCTTAAGCGTTTCATAGGTTTTATTCTCGGAAGAGATACTAAATCCAACGACCACTTCGGGTTTTAAACGAAGGGTCATTTCGGTATTCATCATTTCATTATTGCCGAGATTGATCACTTTACCTGCAGACACTCGTGCTCTTGTATATTCTGAAGAAATGTAGTCTGTTCCGGGAAATCCGGATAAACGATCACCAACCTCAAGTGCTTCCAGAGCGGGTATATGTGTTGTGGAGGTTACTACAAGGTTTTCTATGGGTACAGGGATCACAGCATCGAAGTGGGAAGGGTCAATTAATACTTCAGCCATCTTTTCCCTCGGCACTAGCGCATAAGTAAAACTTTTATCGGCCGCTGGCCAGGGAGAATTAACTGTGATAACGGTGATACCTTCACTTGTATTTTGCACTTCAAATCCTTTGGCATGGGCTATGGTTGATTCTCTATTTTCGAGAAGTTCTATAGAAGAAATACCATCTTTGTTTTCGGAATTCTTGCAAGCAAAAAGGCCTATCATCAGTAGAAAAAAGAAGAAAAATCTCATGGACATTTGATCAGAGATGTCAAAAGTAAGGTTAATTACACTGAGTCAAAAAGATTAGGTAATTTGTTTATCTTCGCCACGAAGTTTGGTTGCTGCCTAAGCTATGAGGCAGCATTAAAAGGGAATCCGGTTTAAATCCGGAACTGTTCCCGCAACTGTGAGCTCAGTAGATCCTCTTAGTAGGAACTATGTTTGTCATTTCTTCAAAACCACTGTCTTTGAATATCTAAGATGGGAAGGTAGATGTCAAAACGCAAGTCAGGAGACCTGCCAGTTTCAAAAAAACGATGTATAACTTTCGGGACAAAAGTTTACGTATGTATACTTCATACGCTACTCCGATTTTAGGAATTTAAATCTGTGAACAAAAAATTATGGAAGGCCTGTGCTCTAATGGTCATTGGCACATCAATGTGGGCACAAGATGGAATCAAAGATTCGATAAACGTTCAAAAATTAGAAGAAGTTGTGGTGAGTGACACCCGATTTCCCATTCGAAGAGAAAATTCAGGAAAGACGGTCATTCAGATTGGTCCGGAAGAACTCTCCAGGAGTCAGGGAAAATCCCTGCCAGAGATCATCAATACAAAAAGTGGAATAGAGTTGTCAGGAAGCCGGGGTAGACCAGGGGAGATACTGGGAGCTTTTATCAGAGGGGGACGAGGGAAACAAGTCATTGTGGTGATAGATGGGATACGGGTCTCCGATCCTTCTTCATTTTCCCAGGAGTACGACCTACGTCTATTGCCAACATCGAGCATTGAGTCGGTTGAGATCATTAAAGGTGCCTCCAGCACATTGTACGGGGCAAATGCGGCCACAGCGGTCATAAACATAACCACTAGAAAAGCTTCTGACAGGAAAATTGCCGGAACTTTCCAATCATCCATGGGAAGTAACCAAACCACCAATGACCAGCGATATCGTTTAAATTCTTTCGCAAATAGTGCCAGAATAGACGGGACAATAGACAAATGGGATTATACGGTGGGATTCAGTCATCGCTTTGCGGATGGATTATCCTCCATCAATACTGCTGCAGATGAGGCAGATCCATTTTCCACTATAAGTATAGATCTAAAGATTGGGTATAGCTTCAGTCCGAAATTTAAGACTAGTTTCTATGGAAGTCAGTCTAAACTGCGAGCGGCTTATGACGAATCTTTCGGTATGGTAGATGCGCCTTATTCTTTTGAAAGTACTCAGGAAAGGATAGGATCAACTTCTCAATTTATATATGGATCCGGATCTACCACTTTGAATATAGCCTATGCTTCTTATGACTCAGAAAATTTTAGCGCTTTCCCGGGAACATTTCGTGGACAAAATGTAATAGGTGATCTTTTTAATAAAAACACATTTGGTAAGTTCCTCACAATAGTAGGGGTCAATTACAATCTTGAAAGAACAGAATTTGATAATTACCGTCAATTTACATTTGTGGATCCTTATGCGTCTATCGTTTATATTGGGTCTAAAGGATTTCAATTAAATACAGGAGGGCGATTGAACAATCATTCAGAATATGGCAGTCAGTTTGTATATACATTGAATCCAAGCTTTACCTTAAAAAATGAGAATGGGTATGTAAAATTTCTCGGAAGTTATGCAACTGCCTATATTACTCCCTCTCTAACCCAATTATTTGGTCAGTTTGGAGCTAATCCGGATCTAAAACCAGAATCTAACCGGACTATTGAGGCGGGTGTAGAATACTTGATCACCAATAAGCTGAGGGCGAGCGCACTTTATTTTGACAGAAAGGAAGAAGACTTTGTGTTTTTTGACAATGCCAGTTTTCAATATGGCAATGCAGCAAATACCATTAATGCAAAAGGCCTGGAAATTGAAATTAATTGGTCTCCAGTGAACTCCTTGACTGTAGAAGCTAATTATACTTTTACTGAGAGAACAGGGGACAATGCTATCCGCATTCCCAAGCATAAGGTAAATACGAGTGTTGGCTATCAGCTTTGTTTTCGGAACATTTAGCGATGTAGAATTAGATCCTTTTGGTCTACTTGGTTTTTATACGTCATATACGGTGATACCAAATAGATTTAGCGTCTTTCTCAATGGGGATAACCTGTTAAATGAATCTTTTACGGAAGTACTCGGTTTTAATACTCGCGGCCGAAATATCAGCGCCGGTTTTACCATAAAGCTCTGAGAAATAAAATAAAAATGACCTGTTAAAGCAGGCCATTTCAGTAATTTCAAGAAAGATCTTTATTCGTCGTTTTTGCTTATTGGTTTTAAATTGTCCATGATCATCAGGTCCTGATTGCGGGAGAAGGAATCAGAGTCAGCAATTGGTTTTGCGGGCATACGAACACCAAAATCGCGTTTCCCGGAAACTCCGGTGATATCTTCAATTGCCCGTGCTAATAATGGCTCATTAAGATCTCCGAGGATCCCAAGATTTAAAACATCTTCGGCCAATTCTATTTCAGGTACAAGGCCATCGGTATAGTCTGAGAATCCGGCAGAATTCTCTCCTCGCCCAATGATAGCCTGGATGGCCCAGGAATTATCAGGATTAATAAATGATTCACGGGCAGCCGTATAGACATAGGGCAGACCATCTCTGTCAGGATCATCTACAAGTGTTACTGAGAATTCGTTCTTGCCTGTAGTTGTTGTGCCCACCTGGATAACTTCCATGTAGGGATCTAAACAGTTGATCACCAATTCACTTGCTGAGGCAGATCTATTGGTAGTTAAAATGTAAACCCTATTCAAATTCAGGGTATTAATAGACATTCCGCTGGTGGTTTGATCTACGAAATTATCTTCCGCAGAAGAACCAAATACTTCCTGTAGTTTAGGATTGTATCTTCTACGATAGAATAAATCATCGGTATTAGTACCATAGATCATACTGGACAATTGGACAGCGCTACTTACAAATCCTCCCGGATTGTACCTAAGGTCCAATACCAGATCAGTGATCCCCTGTGATTTTAATGCTCCAATGGTGTTATTTAATTCATCATTATAATCGGTTAAGAACCTACGGTAGAAAATATAACCGATCTTTTGTCCATTGGTTTCGATCATATTCGATACATAGATGGGGTTTTCCTGGAAGTTTTCTTGCTTGGTAAGTTCTACATCCTTTCCATTGGCCACAAATGTGTCATTTTCATAATTGGCCATGTTAAGGGTATAGGTATCATTCTCCCCAAATAATAGATCTATATAATTACTCTCTGTGAGTTCAATGCCGTCTACACCGCTAAAAAATTCACCTCTGGTAATATCTTCCCCATCAGCATCTGAGTTTGGGGTAACGTACCGGACATACCCAGCTATCTCGTTGGTTCCGTAAGCAATAAGACCAAAACTTAGCCCATTACTCTTGGTAACACCTGTAAGTGAATTTGTAAACTCTTCGTAATCGTCGCTATAAAATGTAAAACGATCTTCGCTGAACAAAAGTTGATTTTCAAGAAAGGCGGTCGGATTTGCTTCAGATTGAAGGAATTCTGTATACTCTGCATTAGTGCTAAATCTGTCGTCTGCCAAATTAGGAACTTCGGCCTGCCAGAAATACCACAGATTGAGAGACTTCCACATAAAATCCTGTATATCGAGATTGGCGGTAGGATTGGGATTAAGCCCTCCCTGGTTTACATCGTCATCTTTGCTGCAGGAAAGGCCCACAAAGGCAGCTACCAGCATGATTAGTAAGCGCTTTTTCATATTTTCTTTTTTTTTTGACTTTACCTCAATAATTATTCCAAAAGTATGCGAAACCAAAGGTCTTTTTATACCTTGGGTGATATTAGACAATATCAGGTGTAGGGAAGGTTATTAGAAGCTAAAGTAAGCAGATATTAAATAAGAAAAAAAAATTTGTAACAATTTTCGTTATAGGTCGTCTTGCTTATGTAACACACCTATTAAATGGTCTTAACAACCGCCGATCAACCAAGAATGACACAAACAGAGTTTATTCAGATTGTCATGCCCTTTAAGGACAAATTATACCGGCTGGCAAAAAGGCTGCTGGTGTCCTCTGAAGAAGCAGAAGACGCCACTCAGGAAGTGTTGATGAAATTATGGGCGAAAAAGAAAGGAATGGGCCGGTACAGGAATGTGGAAGCCTTTGCGATGACAATGACCAAGAATTTTTGCCTGGATAGATTAAAATCTAAACAGTCTGGCAACTTAAAATTGGTTCATAGCAATTATGCAGATGAAACCAAGTCATTACAAAGACAAGTTGAAGTAAATGACAGTCTGCAATGGGTTGAGAAGATCATGGATACCTTGCCCGAACAGCAAAAACTGGTCTTACAATTAAGAGATATTGAAGAATACAGTTTTGAAGAAATAGCAGAAATGCTCGATATGCAGCCTGCGACCGTAAGAGTTACTTTGTCTAGGGCTCGTAAAATGGTTAGGGAAAAATTAGTAGAAAAACACAACTATGGAATTAGATAGAATAGAAAGATTACTGGAGAAATACTTTGAGGCCCAGACCACGAAAGCCGAAGAGCAGGTCTTACGGGATTATTTTACCGGAGACAGTGTTGCGGAACATTTGGAACAGTACAGTGCCATGTTCTCATTTTTCTCGAGTGCCAAACAAGAGCGGTTTACAAAGCAGGTGCCATTAAAAACCAGCAAAGCGTATTATAGGTGGATATCCGTTGCAGCCGTTGCCGTCTTGGTTTTTGGAATATATTTTGGTAATCAATACCAGGAAAGAAGGGAAGCAGAATACGCTTACCTCCAGACAAAGAAGGCCCTAGGTCTTCTGGCCCAAAATTTGGATCGTGGGACCAAAAAAGTGGCTTATTTACATGAATTTGAAGAAACAAAGCAAAAAATTTACAAAAACAATTAAAAAACAACAGTATGAAAAAGTATCTAGTATTAATAGTAATAGCACTGCTTCCATTTGCAGGGTTCTCACAATCTATCTTTGATAAGTTCGAAGATATGGATGAGGTAAGTTCTGTGATCGTCAATAAAAATATGTTCGATCTCCTTGTAAAAATGGATGTGAATGTGGACGAACCCGAGGCCAGAGAGGCGATGGAAATTGCCAAAAGTCTCAGTGGTTTAAAGGTTTTCGTAACCGAGAACAAAGGCATATCCGCCGATATGAGATCTACGGTAGACCGTTATTTAAAAAACGCATCTCTTGAGGAGCTTATGCGCGTAAAGGACAAGGACGCCAATGTAAAGTTCTATATCCGTAAAGGAAAGGATGAGGACCATGTAAGCGAACTACTGATGTTTGTTACCGGGATCAAAAATTCCGATATAGAGATTAATGATCGTAAAATTGAAACGGTTCTGTTAACGCTTACGGGGGATATTGACCTGACAAAGATTGGGGCCTTGACAAAGAAGATGAATCTACCCAAGGAGCTAAATCAAATTGAAAAAAAGAAATCCTAACAATGGGTTGGAGGACTGTGGGTATTACTGCTAAGCAAATACCCTCAGTCTTCTTACCAATTAATGAACCTTAAAAATCATGAAAACGATCACTCGAATACTATCACTTTTAACTGTGTTACTTTTTATAGGCTGTTCCTCTACCCAGAGTTTACAGGAGTACTATGTAGACAGCGCAGAAAATCCAAATTTTATTTCTTTAGACCTACCGGCAAGCATACTAAATCTTAACGAGGTAGACTTAACGGAATCGCAGAGAACAGCTGTACAATCCCTGAGAAAGCTCAATGTATTGGCATTCAGAAAAACAGCTTCGAACAACACAGAATATGAAATTGAAAAAGGGAAAGTAAATGCAATTTTAAAGAATAAAGACTTTAAAGAGCTGATGAAGCTTAATTCTCAATATGGCAAAGGCTATGTAAAGTACCTGGGAGAAGAAGATGCTATTGATGAGGTGATCATCTACGGCAATATGGATGACAAGGGTTTTGCCCTGGTAAGAGTACTTGGGAAGGATATGAATCCTGCTTATTTAGTGCAATTAATGCAAGCCCTGCAAAAATCTGATTACAAAGGAGAAGGATTAGGAGAGATAGGTCAATTTCTAAAAGGGTAATAAGATTGTAGAATAATTCAAAAACCTGCCTGGTTCATTAGGCAGGTTTATTTATTTATTTGCGGAAGAATTTATATACCGGTATAATTACTAGGGGTAATTGCGTTGAGTTCGGTTTTTAATTCATCAGATATCTTCAGTGTCTCAATAAACTGTCCAATAGAATCCTTGGTGATGGCCGTATTAGTCCTTGTAAGCTCTTTTAACGCCTCATAAGGATTAGGATACCCTTCACGCCTTAAGATAGTTTGAATAGCCTCTGCTACCACTGCCCAATTGTTTTCGAGGTCCTTTGCAATTTTATCTGCATTCAACAAAAGTTTTCCAAGTCCTTTTAAAGTAGCCTGCATCGCAATAAGCGTGTGAGCAAATGGAACACCAATATTTCTTAATACTGTACTGTCCGTGAGATCGCGTTGAAGTCTTGAGATAGGCAGCTTGGCGGCGAGGTGCTCGAACAGAGCATTGGCAATACCCAGATTTCCTTCAGAATTCTCAAAGTCGATTGGATTCACTTTATGTGGCATAGCAGAAGATCCTACTTCGCCTTCTTTTATCCTTTGTTTAAAATAGTCCATGGAAATATAGGTCCACAGATCTCTGTTGAGGTCAATAAGAATAGTATTTATCCTTTTCAGGCCATCGAACAGCGCCGCCATATGATCATAATGCTCCACCTGGGTTGTAGGGAACGAATGGTAAAGCCCTAATTGGTTTTTTACAAAATCTTGCCCAAACTGCTTCCAATCTATATTGGGATAGGCTACATGGTGTGCATTGTAATTTCCTGTGGCACCTCCAAACTTGCAGGCTGAAGGAATATCGTTCAATAAATTGAATTGTTCCTCTAGCCGGGTTACAAATACATTTAATTCTTTTCCGAGCCTGGTAGGGGACGCAGGCTGCCCATGGGTCCTGGCAAGCATAGGTACCTTTTCCCAATCTTTTGCCAGTGATTTCAATTTCTTCAGCAATTCCGAATATTGCGGTACATATACTTCATTCATTGCTTCCTTAAGGGACAATGGAATGGCAGTATTGTTTATATCCTGAGAGGTTAAGCCAAAATGGATGAATTCTTTAAAATTAGACAGATCTAAAGCATCAAACTTTCCTTTAATAAAGTATTCAACGGCTTTTACATCGTGATTCGTGGTTTTTTCTATCTCCTTGATCGCCAAAGCATCCTCTGTTGTAAACTCCAGATATATCTTTCGTAATGCCTCGAGTTTTTCGGGTTGAATCGACTTTAATTGGGGAAGGGGCAAAGCTGCCAGTGCCAGAAAATACTCTACCTCTACGCGTACCCTGTATTTCATCAGAGCTTCCTCGGAAAAGTAAGAAGTTAAGGAAATAACTTTACTCTTGTAGCGCCCATCTATAGGGGATATAGCCTTTATTTCGTTAGAGATCATAGGATGTGATATCATGTAAATCAGAAAGCGCAAAGATAGCCATTAGTTTTGAGTTGGAAAGGGCTCATTAGATAGTTGGCGACCATGATGACATACTGGATTTTAGCTATTCCCAATAATGGATCGATTATCACAGAGTGGTATCCAGCAAGGTATTTACCAGTTCAGGTACGCCCTCTGACGCTTTCTTAGCAATGATCTGAAGGTTAAAGTCCGCTGAGGTATCTATAGCAGGTTTAGGATCAATAAAGTAGACAGGTGTCCCCGGTTTGGCATAATACATTAGACTGGCTGCAGGATACACCTGTAATGAAGTGCCTATGATGATCAGAATATCTGCGAGGGAAGTAAGGGAGGCTGCCTGGGATAGTAGAGGCACTTCCTCACCAAACCAAACAATATGCGGTCTCAACTGATGTCCTTGGTCACACAAATTCCCTAACTTGAGATCTTTTTTCCACTCATACACGGTATAAGGTGGTGCGGTGCTTCTTACTTTAAACAGTTCGCCGTGAAGATGTACTACATCTGTGCTGCCGGCTCTTTCGTGAAGATCATCCACGTTTTGAGTTACGATGGTTACTTTGTAATGGTTTTCTAGAATTGCCAATGCTTTGTGGCCTTCATTTGGTTGAGCTTTTAGCAATTGCTTGCGTCTTTCATTATAAAATTCCAGGACCAATTCCGGATTGGCTCTAAATCCCTGAGGCGAAGCAACTTCCATTACGTCATGTCCTTCCCAAAGGCCTCCGGCATCTCTAAATGTTTTTAAGCCACTATCAGCGCTCATACCGGCACCGGAGAGGACTACGATCTTTTTACTCATGTTACTACTTTTTCTAAAATTACGTTTTTATTATATTCGAACTATGGAAGATCCTGCCTTGGTTGATTATTTGGAATCATTTGTTTCCAAGGACCGACTTAAGCGTTTTGAAGAGGTCCTGTCCTTACGAACCAAATATTTGACAGTTGTTATGGAGGATGTATATCATTTGCACAATGCGAGTGCAGTGATTCGCAGCGCAGATATTTTTGGAATTCAGGAGGTTCATGTAATTGAACGCAGATTCGGCAAAAGATTAGATAAAAAAATAGCACTGGGAGCGCAGAAATGGACAGATATCCACAGGTATAAATCAACAGAAGAGTGTCTGCGTATTTTAAAGAAACGCGATTATACTTTAGTAGCCACTACGCCAAAGAAAGATGCCTTGCCTATAGACAGACTGAACATTTCCGGAAAGATAGCTTTTCTGTTTGGTGCTGAAAAAGAGGGACTTAGTGATGCAGCTTTGAACGGGGCAGACCAGTTTGTCCATATCCCTATGGTTGGTTTTACGAAAAGTCTCAATGTTTCTGTTGCCGCCGCCATCATATTGCAGCAAATGACAACTAAGCTGCGCACAACAGATCTGACCTGGCAATTACCTGATGGCGAAAAGGAGGCAAAAAGACAAGATTGGATAAAAAAATCGATTAAAGATATTGATCAGATAATTGACCGTTATAATACCAAAATATAGAAAGATATTGTATCTTTCAAATGAACCAACTAATTGATACACAAATGTATATTGCACTTTATATTATTATCGCCCTGGTCGGAATTATACTTTTTCTGGCCCTTATTGCACCCAAGTCTTATGATGTGAATAGATCTGTTGAGATCGCCAAGCCAAAGACGGAAGTATTCGATTACATCAAATACTTAAAGAACAATGATACCTGGTCACCCTGGGCGAGAAAGGATCCGAATATGGAAAAGAAATTTACGGGGACTGACGGTGAAGTAGGTGCCATTAGTTATTGGAACGGGAATAAAGATGTAGGGGAAGGGGAGCAGGAGATCACCAAAATAATTCCCGGTGAAAGAATAGAAGGCGAATTGCGGTTTTTAAAACCATGGAAGTCTACTTCTGATTGCTATCTGGATGTGGAAGAGGTTCCTAATAATGGAACTAAAGTTACCTGGGGTTTTAAAGGAAACAACAAGTTTCCTATGAGTATTATGATGCTTTTTATGAGTATGGATAAGATGGTAGGGAAAGATTTTGAAGAAGGGCTGGCGTCCCTAAAAACACAAATGGAATCTTAAATTAAACATTATGGAGGCTAATATGGTTGGCTGGTTCGAGATACCTGTGGCTGATATGGACCGCGCTAAAAAATTTTATGAAGCCGTATTTAAAGTAAAAATTGAAGTGCAAAACTTTAACGATCTGCTAATGGGTATGTTTCCCTTTGCTGAGGGTAAAATGGGTGCTTCAGGTTCATTGGTTAAGCAAGCCGATTTTTATCACCCCAGTAAAACGGCCGGACCTCTCTTATATTTTTCTTCTAAAGATGTACAGGAACAAGTAGACAGGATCGAAAAGGCAGGGGGTAAGATCCTGCAAACTAAAAAACTTATTAGTGAGGATATAGGTTATATGGCCTTGTTTATTGATAGTGAAGGCAATAGAATAGCTCTTCATTCACGCCACTAAAGATTATATATAAAAGATAGGGGCTTCTGCCCGGGCTCCAAATCGCATTGGCAGGTAACTGGTGCCAATGCCTTTTGAAACATACATCAGTGATTGTTTACTTTTATACCATCCATTTACGTAGCCCCCGCTCCCAACGGGTGTATAAAATACATTTCCCAATAGTTGAATCTGACCCCCATGAGTATGTCCACAAAGAATAAGCTTAATATGTACCTTAAGTTCAAGAAGAAAACGATCTATATAGTCGCGGTATTGAGGACAATGATTTAAGATGATGGTATCATGGGTATAGTCAATATCTCTTGCCGCCATTTTTATATCCGGTTTCCCCATCATCATATCGTCTATCCCAACGATGTTAATCCGCCGCCTCCCTTTTGTAAAAGTTAAAGATTCATTGATGAGCAATTTTCCATTGTACTTTCCGAAAAGTTCGTGATACATATCCGGTGATACCTTCCCGTCATATTCTTTATTACCCATAATGACAATTTTGGGTATTTCTAATGGAATTAACTTTAAGAAGGCCTCCAATAGGGCTAATTGATTGGGCCAATTGATAGAATCACCGGTAAAGAATAACAAGTCGGGTTTTTGCAGATCTGTAAGTTGAATGACCTTTATGGTGTCCTCACTACCTTCCCTGATATCGTGCCTGGACCATTTAATTATGTACTTTTCTATCCAAAAGGCATCCAGAAAAAGAAAACCTACAAGTCCTAAAAAAGACAAGATCACAAATTTTCTCCTGCTAATTTTCATAATACAAGTAGATCCTTAATGTGAGAAAAGAAGGTTATTGAGCTAGTTCTAATAATGCCACAGAATAGGCGTTATCTAAGATTACACGACCTTTCTTTACTTCAACGAGTGTTTGAGAATAGGTGTCAAATAATTGGGTGCCATCCCCAAAAAAACCTTTAACCCAAAGTGATTTTTTTCCTTTAGGAAGATCAAGTCCAACCACCACTTTGTCTTTATATTCACCATCCGTGTAGGTTCTGCTAAAAACATATGGTTTTTTTGCCAATCGCTTGTGTTTACCTGCCCCAATAGCGGGATGATGATTTCGAAACTGACCTAATTTTTGCCAGTGAGTTAGGATGTCCTTTGTGTTAAGGCTATCTATCTCGTTCCAGTTCATAAATGAACGTAACGTAGCATCTCCCACAGTGCCTTCTATAGTAAGATCGCGTGCAGTTTCGTCCCCGTAATATACCTGGGATGCTCCTGGAGTTAGCAAGAGTACATTAGCGGAATAAAATGGTTTTGTTCTGTCCTTGTCGAATGGACTTCCATCATCATGAGAAGTTAGGTAATTTACTACACTTTGCCCATTTAATTTAGAATGCAGAAGGCTGCTATATTTCTTAAAGATCTGTTCATAATCCTTATTAGCGTCTGTTTTCAATTCAAAATTGATAAGACTATTAAAACCATTAGAGAAATAATCTACCTTTTTATCACCAAAATCAAAAGTACGCCCACCGGAAATGCCATAGTTATAAACCTCTCCAACCATAAAGAAAGGGGCATCATCCAAAACCTGATCCTGATGCTTCTTTTTCCAATTTTCAAAGGCATAGGAAGCTTCTTTGTACAATTCGGCCCAGGCTTTTTCGTCTGCATGTTTAACCGTATCTACCCTGAATCCATCTATACCTAGGTCATTGACATAATCTGTTAACCATTTGATGATATAGAACCTGGGGGCGCGGGGATATCCGGTCCTGTCAAAGAACAGTTCAAGTTCGTCTAGTTCAATGCTTAGCCTTCCCTCATCCTTCCACTTTGCTAATAAGGCATCGGGCAGATCTACTGCTTCGTCAGTAGCGGTCAGTATGTCGGGTAAATTTGCCACCAAAGTGCAAGTGGTGGTAGATTCATAATTTTCAAAGGTGCAGGTAGGTTCTGTGATCACCCATTCTGATGGCCAGACCGGGTCTTCTTCCGTGACCGGACCTGTGTGATTCAAAACTACGTCCATCAGAATTCGGATCCCTTTCTCATGAGCTTTTTTCACCATTTTTTCAAGATCTTTTCTGCTGCCGAAATTTGGGTCAAGTGCCGTCCAATCCTTAGCCCAATATCCGTGGTAAGCATAGGTGTTCCCTGTGCCTTCATCGGTAGCACCATGAACCTGTTCTACCACAGGTGTAAACCAGATAGCATTGATCCCGAGATCTGTAAAGTAACCCTCTTCAATTTTTTGAGTGATCCCCTGAATGTCACCACCCATGAAGCCCCTCAAAGGCCCTGTTTCTTCCGTTCTGTTGAAATTGATATCGTTTTCCGGATTGCCATTGTTAAAACGATCGGTAAGTAAGAAATAAATATTAGCACCAGCCCAGCGAAATGGGATAGTTTCTTTTACAATTACCGGAGTATCATTTTGAACTATGGCAGCTTGTGATGATGTGACTGTGGAATCCTTGCATGCTGTCAAAAGGATCATTAAGCACAAAAAAGCCAGTACTCTCTTCATTAATTGGTGTATTTGAGGAATGCCTGCTTCAAACATTGAATAAATTAACAAGGATTTCCTTGTATTAGCTAATGGATCAGGAAGGCTTTTTATTTTTTTTAAAGCTATAAAATGATCTTGGATTAATAAAATTTAATTGATCCGATCTAAAATCGTAAGCAAAGTAAATAACAGCAACCTGCATTCCTAAGAGTAAGAATCACCGTTTCCTGTTGAGCACCTTGTAGTCTTCATAGCAACTGCTTATTGCATCCAATATTTGGAGATCGTTGGCAGTGGTAATAAAGGATTTGGAGAAATTACAATTTGAGAGAATATCCTCAATATCTACTTTTTCCAATTGCAGAAGCTCGGTAAGGGTCTCCCGGTCGAATTTAGACGCCAGTAGATCTCTTATTTCATCGTCTTCCTTGATCAATCTTAATTTGCGCATCTGATTTGGCTTCTTGCCAAAAAGATTCCTCAGTAGGTCGGCCGGATTTAAAATAGCTCCCAGGACTTTGGTAACTGCACTGGGATTCTTATTGCCGGCTTCATAGCTCTTTGAAAGTCCGGAAATGCTGTATTGATAAGCAGTATTTATAGGAAGGTTCTTAACATCAATTTCCAAATACCCTGTTAGTTGGTAGGGACGAACGATTACCTCTTCCAGGGCGTAGGCCAATTCTGTAAGCGCTATTTTGGTGTCACTGAATTTGAACATATCATTGGTAACCCGTATTTTCTGAGATTTAAATCCGAGATACGAGAAATACAAGGTATCATTAACAGCGGCTCTTATCGAGAATTCACCACGTTCGTTGGTAATAGTACCTACAACTTGATTGAGATTCACTACATGAACGCTTTCCAGGGGTTCATCAGTTTGAGCATTGATCACCACAGCGCTGAATTGATCACTTTGCACATCAGGGTCTCTGTCCTGAGCAAAGATCAGCACAGAACTTAAGAGAGCAAGCCATAAGAGAATTTGTTTTTTCAAAGAAATCCAGTTTAGCACGAATAAACCAAAAAATCTAGAGTAAGATATCTTTTTTAATATAGAATTAACTAAAAGAAACCGTCCCTTTTTTTACTTCTTCTTTTGCCAGTACGTTGGCTTGGCCCTTTTGAGAATGAACGATCTTTGAAACTGCCTTTCCCCTTCTTGTCTTTGTTTCTTCTTCGACCTTTATCTTTACCCCTTCGACCTCCGCCACCTTCAGGGCTTTTAGATTCTTCTACATTTACAAACCTGCCGTCTACTTTAAAATCTTTAAAAGTATTTAGGATAGGCTCTCTCAATTCCGGGTTGGTATTGAAAAAGGAAAAACTGTCCTTCACATCCACTCTGTAGACATCATCTTTTCCAATATGCAGGGTATCCCTGAGAAAATCTTTTAAAGACATCCAGTCATAACCGTCTTTTTCTCCTACATTGATAAAATACCGAACTGTGCCATTTGAGGAAGATTCTTGCCCTCTGGAACTACGGGATTCCCTTTCACCACGCTGATTATCGGATGTATTGAGATCTTTTACTTTGCTGTAATAACTATAAAATCTTGTAAATTCTACCGAGATTATTTTCTTGATCAATTCTTCCCTATCTAAACCTTCGAACACATCATTTATGGCAGGCAGGTAGTTGTCTACAGCAGTGTTGATCTTCGTATTCCGGATTTTACTCGCCAGATGATACAATTGTATCTCGCAGATCTCCATACCTGAAGGGATCTTCTTAGTTTCAAATTTTTGTTTGATCATATTTTCAATGGTCTTTATTTTACGCAGTTCACTACGCGTAATGATAACCATTGAAATTCCCGATTTTCCAGCTCTACCGGTTCTTCCGCTTCTATGAGTATAGGTCTCTATCTCATCGGGTAATTGATAATTGATAACGTGTGAAATATCATCCACATCTATTCCCCTGGCAGCCACATCAGTAGCTACGAGCATCTGTATCTGTTTTTTTCTAAAAGAGTTCATCACCAGATCGCGTTGGTTCTGACTAAGATCACCGTGAAGTGCTCCGGCATTATACCCGTCTTCAACCAATTTTTCAGCAACTCTTTGTGTGTCTCTTTTAGTACGGCAGAAAACAACCGAGAAAATACCCGGATTGGCATCGGCCAGTCTTTTTAATGCTTCATAACGATCTCTACCACCTACAACATAATATTCGTGTTGAACTGTGTCTACACCCGAATTTTTTGTACCTACCGTTACTTCATGCGGCTTGTGCATAAACTTTTTGGCGATGGTTGAAACCTCCTTGGGCATGGTAGCTGAGAATAACCAGGTAGATTTTTCCTTTGGTGTAGTTGATAAAATGTCTTTGATGTCCTCATAAAAGCCCATATTGAGCATTTCATCGGCCTCATCGAG
>NZ_CAMYKH010000086.1 GCF_947258935.1 uncultured Muriicola sp. | reverse complement strand
TATCACTTGCTCAATTTACACACCTATTTCACTGCAGGGGAAAAGGAAGTAAGGGCATGGACCATTCCTGTGGGGGCCACGGCGCCTCAGGCAGCCGGGGTAATACATACAGATTTTGAAAAAGGTTTTATCCGGGCAGAGGTCATTTCTTATACGGATTATGTTACCTTTGGTAGTGAAGCCAAGGTAAAGGAAGCAGGTAAAATGCGGGTGGAAGGAAAAGAATATATAGTGAAGGATGGCGATGTAATGCACTTCAGGTTTAATGTTTAGCCCTTTCAGGAAAACTACATGAAATTGGGGTAAAATCCCATAAATACAGCTATTAACAATATAGATAGGTTATTGTTAATTACTTTCTATTAGGTGCATTTTGATTTCTGCCTTGAAATTTTATATTAGCAGGGATATACCCCAAATATGGCACAAACCCAATATACTGAAGAGAATATCCGATCTCTGGACTGGAAGGAGCACATCCGTATGCGCCCCGGAATGTACATAGGGAAGCTGGGTGACGGATCTTCAGCAGATGATGGCATCTACATTTTATTAAAGGAAACAATAGATAACTGTATTGATGAATTTGTCATGGGGGCAGGGAAGACCATCGAAATTTCCATTCCCGGTGACAGGGTTATCGTCAGAGATTTTGGCAGGGGTATACCGTTAGGGAAAGTAGTAGATGTAGTTTCAAAAATGAATACCGGCGGTAAATATGACTCCCGTGCTTTTAAGAAGTCGGTAGGTTTGAATGGGGTAGGGACCAAGGCTGTCAACGCTTTGTCATCCTTTTTTAGGGTAGAATCTACCAGAGATGGCAAATCAAAGTCGGCCGATTTTGAACAAGGAAATCTGGTCAATGAGGAGTTTCTTGAGGAGACCTCCAGAAAGCGGGGTACCAAAGTGATCTTCACACCAGATGAGACCATCTTCAAAAAATATAAATATCGCAATGAGTATGTAGAGCGCATGCTCAGGAACTATGTATACCTTAATCCGGGACTCACCATTCTTTTTAACGGGGAGAAATTCTTTTCAGAGAATGGCTTAAAGGACCTGCTTGAGGATAACAATAGTTTAGATGATCTGCTATATCCCATCATCCACTTAAAAGGTGAGGATATAGAAGTAGCCATCACCCATAGTAAAACTCAATACAGCGAGGAATACCATTCTTTTGTGAATGGCCAGCATACCACTCAGGGAGGAACACACCAATCTGCCTTCAGGGAAGCTCTGGTAAAAACCCTTCGCGATTTTTACGGAAAGAATTACGATGCTTCGGATGTGCGTAAAAGTATTATATCGGCCATTTCCATAAAGGTCATGGAACCTGTTTTTGAAAGCCAGACGAAAACAAAATTAGGTTCTACTGAAATGGGAGGCGACTTTCCTACAGTACGCTCTTATATCAATGACTTTATTGGGAAACAACTAGATAATTACCTGCACAAGAATCCGGAAACAGCCGAAAAGATCCAACGAAAGATCATGATGGCAGAAAAGGAACGAAAGGAATTATCGGGTATACGTAAACTGGCCCGCGAAAGAGCCAAGAAAGCCAGCCTTCATAACAAAAAATTACGTGATTGCAGGGTACACCTGGATGATATGAAGAGCGAGAGGCGATTGGAGAGTACTTTATTTATTACGGAGGGAGATTCTGCTTCCGGTTCTATTACCAAGTCGAGGGATGTAAACACCCAGGCAGTATTCAGCTTAAGAGGTAAGCCTCTGAATTCTTATGGCATGACTAAAAAGATTGTCTATGAGAATGAAGAATTCAATTTATTACAGGCAGCGCTGAATATAGAAGAATCTATGGAGGATCTGCGGTATAACAATATCGTAATAGCTACTGATGCAGACGTAGATGGGATGCACATCAGATTACTCCTAATTACATTTTTTCTGCAATTTTTTCCTGAACTGATCAAAGAGAACCACCTGTATATCTTGCAAACGCCCTTATTCAGGGTGCGAAATAAAAAAGAAACCATCTACTGTTATAGTCAGGATGAAAAAAACGCAGCGATCGAAAAATTAAGTGGTAAGCCAGAGATCACCCGTTTCAAAGGTTTAGGGGAAATATCACCAGATGAATTCAAGCACTTTATTGGGGACGATATTCGCTTAGAGCCGGTTATGTTAGATAAGGCCTTGTCCATTGAAGAACTATTGCAGTTCTATATGGGTAAAAACACCCCGGATCGCCAGAAATTTATCATTAACAACCTTAAAGTAGAAGTTGATCTCATTGATCAGGAATAATTAAAAATCAAATAAATACGAGTCTTTCTATATGGAGGAACATGAAGATGAGCAATTAGCAAAAGAAGAGGGTCAGGAAGGACAACAAGAAGCACTTACCAGAGTCACTGGTATGTATAAGGATTGGTTCCTGGATTATGCTTCTTATGTTATATTGGAAAGAGCAGTTCCTGCCATTGAGGATGGTTTTAAACCCGTACAACGCAGGATCATGCATTCCCTGAAGGAATTAGATGATGGGCGGTATAACAAGGTGGCGAATGTCGTAGGACACACCATGCAATACCATCCCCATGGAGATGCCAGTATTGCAGACGCCATGGTACAGATAGGTCAAAAAGAACTGCTCATAGATACTCAGGGAAACTGGGGTAATATTCTTACCGGAGATAGGGCCGCAGCTTCCAGATATATTGAAGCCAGACTCTCAAAATTTTCACTTGAAGTAGTATTCAGTCCAAAGATCACAGATTGGCAATCATCATACGATGGCCGAAAAAAAGAACCTGTAAACCTGCCTGTAAAATTCCCACTCTTATTGGCTCAGGGGGCTGAAGGAATAGCCGTGGGACTTTCCACTAAGATACTCGCTCACAATTTTATAGAGCTTATAGACGCTTCCATTAAGCATCTCAAGGGCCAACGTTTTATACTTTATCCAGATTTTCCCACAGCCGGCATTATTGATGTAACAAATTATAATGATGGCATGCGCGGAGGAAAAATTCGCGTAAGAGCCAGGATCTCCCAGCTAGACAAAAATACCCTTGTAATCAATGAGATCCCATACGGCACCAACACTTCTTCACTAATAGATTCTATTCTTAAAGCGAATGACAAGGGCAAGATCAAGATCAAGAAAATTGAAGATAATACTGCCGCAGAGGTAGAGATCCTTATTCATTTACCTGGAGGTATTTCCCCGGATAAGACCATTGATGCGCTCTATGCCTTTACGTCCTGTGAATCTTCAATATCTCCTTTAGGATGCATCATTGAAGATAACAAGCCATTATTCATTGGGGTTCAGGAGATGTTAGAACGTTCTACTGATTATACGGTAGAGCTTTTAAAAGCGGAATTAGAAATTCAATTGGGCGAGCTGGAAGAGCAGTGGCACTTTGCTTCCCTGGAACGAATTTTCATAGAAAACAGGATCTATCGTGATATTGAAGAAGAGGAGACATGGGAGGGAGTAATAAGCGCCATTGATAAGGGCTTAAAACCCCATATAAAACATTTGAAACGGGCTGTTACCGAAGAAGATATCGTCAGACTTACTGAAATTCGCATCAAAAGGATCTCAAAATTTGATATTGACAAAGCACAACAATTAATAGAAAGTTTGGAGGACAGGATTGCCGAAACCAAGAATTACTTAGCCAATCTAATAGAATATGCTATTGATTATTTTAAAGGACTGAAAAGTAAATACGGCGCTGGCAGGAAACGCAAATCCGAGATCCGGATCTTTGATGAGATTGAAGCTACTAAAGTAGTTATCCGTAATACAAAGCTTTATGTGAACAGGGAGGAAGGTTTCGTTGGGACGTCCTTAAGGCGCGATGATTACGTCACGGATTGTAGTGATATAGACGATATTATTGTCTTTACGAAAAGTGGGCAGATGATGATCACCAAAGTAGACAGCAAGACCTTTGTTGAGAAGAATATCATTCATGTGGCGGTGTTTAAGAAAAAGGATAAACGCACCACCTATAACATGATTTACAAGGATGGACGTGGTGGAGCCAGTTATATTAAAAGATTTAATGTAACCGGCGTTACCCGTGATAAAATGTACGATTTAACAACCGGGAAGGCTCAATCTGACGTGCTCTATTTTTCCGCCAATCCAAATGGTGAGGCAGAAGTGGTTACTGTTAATCTGCGTCAGGCAGGGAGTATTAAAAAAGTTAAATGGGATCTCGATTTTGCTGATGTCATTATCAAAGGAAGGGGGTCCAAGGGGAATATTGTCACCAAATACCCTGTTAAGCGAATTGAACTTAAGGAAAAGGGCTTATCAACACTAAAGCCCAGAAAGATATGGTTCGATGACACCATACAGCGCTTAAACGTTGATGGCAGGGGAGAATTGTTAGGTGAATTTACCAGTGATGATCGCCTGCTGATCATAAATCAAAAAGGAGTTGTAAAAACTGCCATTCCTGATCTGATCATGCGCTTTGATAGCGATATGATCGTTTTAGAAAAATGGATACCCAAAAAACCATTGACGGCTATTTATTGGGAGGGGGAAAAGGAATTATTCTACATTAAGCGTTTTCTGATCGAAAATCCGGATAAAGACGAGACCATTATTACCAGCCACCCAAAATCTTATTTGGAAAAATTATTTACGGATTACCGTCCTGTGGCTGAACTTGTGTTCGCAAAAAAACGCGGGCAGGAAAGAAAAGATAACCAAGAAGTGAATTTGGAAGAATTCATTGGCATCAAGGGAATTACAGCTATGGGCAATCAACTAACCAAAGAAAAGGTCCTGGAGATCAATGCCCTACAGCCATTGCCTTACGAAGAACCTGAGAAGCACGAGGCCAAGGATATAGAAGTGGTAGATGAAGAGAATGTGACTCCAGCATCCAAAACGGCCAACACTCCAAAGGCAGATGATGAAAATGAAGACGATAGTAAGGAAGGGCAGACTAAATTATTCTAAATCCAGTTAGTTATTTTACAACTATTCTTTCCAAATTACTTTGAAAGATTTTATTCTGAACAGAAATCCAATCTGTAGCCTCGCTAATAAATTAAAAACTGAGTGCTACTTATTTCTAGCAGCCTCTTCCTCCTCTTCCTCCAAATCTTCAATGATCTCTTCCTTTTTGCGGTACTTCATATTGAGGAATTCTACAAGCAATGAAAAGGAAATGGCGAAATATAGATAGCCTTTCGGAATAGCTCCAATTTCAGATCCAAAGAAGCGAGCATGACTGAGATGTGCTGCTTCCGCTATAAGCATAAACCCTATCAGAATAAGAAAAGACAAGGCAAGTAATTGCATAGAAGGGTGTTTATTAATAAAGACACGAATGGCATTGGCAAAGACCATCATTATGACGATTGAGATCATCACAGCTATGATCATTAAGACCAGCGCATCATTGGGGTGATCTCCAATACCATTGGTCATTCCAACGGCAGTTAAAATAGAATCGATGGAAAAGATAAAATCAATAATAAGGATCTGAACAATTGCTTTGGAAAAGGTGGTAATATTTTTTGATTTTATTACGTCTTCATCATGTTCTGGCAATTCTACTTTTTCATGGATCTCTGAGGTGCTTTTGTACAAAAGAAATAGTCCGCCGGAAAGCAATATAAGGGCCTGGCCACTTATACCCACAGACAACCAGCTGGTATCTATATAGTAGAATGGATTACTGAGGCCAATAAGTAGTGAAACTGCGAACAACAGTACAATTCGCTGAACCATAGCGAGCACCAAACCCCACATGGTTGCTCTCTTTTGATCTTTTTCCGGGAGTTTATTCGCAGCTATAGAAATAAAAACTATGTTGTCTATGCCTAAAATAATCTCCAGAAAGGTTAAGGTTAGTAAAGCGATCCAGGCATCCGGACTTGTAAGTATATCAAACATAATCAGTTCAATTTAAAAGCAGTACCACGCGATTTTTTAGAGCTGCCTACCAGCCCGTATTCAAAGGTATAAGAACTATCTGTTGTAGATAGAATCTTCATATGAATCGATTTTTGCTCGGAAGGTGTCTGCGGATTTAATTTCTTAACTATGTATTCGCAATCATTGATCCAGCGTACTGAAGAAGTATCCGCTTTGCCTTCAAAAAAATCTATTTCAGTAGCCATAGTACGCACAAAAGTAGTGGTTTGTTCACTGCCTTCAATAGTTGTTGTGAAGCGAAATTCACCTTCTTTGAAAGCCCCGCAATTCCTTGGGGGATTGTAGCAAGCTGTTACTACCCCTAAAAGAATAAGTCCAAGAATTCGGGTTTTAAACATTGTCGCAAAGTAGTAAATTATGACCATTTTAAAGAATGAGAATAGGAGAACTTAATTGGAGTTAATAATACTCGGTTCGAATGTCTCAAAGCTGCCATCTGTATATAGAATAATGATCTTTTCTATTGTTCTTTCGCGACTTGTGCTTGGAATTGGGGTAGGTGATGATAGTGAAGGCGAAGCTGTGCTTTCTTTTTTTGCGGGAAAAGACCCTTTCCCGTTTAGAAGCCAATAGAGATTCACCTCAGGATAGGAGGTGACAACTTTCATGACAAATTCTAAACTAGGCTTGTTCCTTCCGGTCAGCAAATGTGAGATGCTAGATCGTTGTACGCCAATTTTGTCTGCGAAAGATGAGGCTGAAAGATTGTAAAAAGTGAGAATCTTTTCGAGCCTGGTTACAAATTCTTCAGAGTTTACCATTGTAATTTTTAAAGAGCGTTATATATCGTATTAAAGTATTAAAATCACAGTAAAAGCTTTTACAAATACTTTTAATAAAATATCATATATAATTGATATATAACAATATAATGAATATTTTAATTCTTTATTAACAATTGTATACAAATGTATCCTAAATGACGCCATTTGTCGGTATTTGATGTATACAAATGTAACTATTTTAGTAACAATTGTAATTAAAAATGACCTTACTTTTGCATGTGATTCAATAAGTAATTCATGGATAAAGACCGGAGGTATGAAAAAATAATGGAGAGTACTTTAAGTGGTCGATATATACATCATGATCACATAGTGCCCATCCTGAAGAAATTACAGTCTTCAACTAAGATAGAAGAACTTGGAATTTCTGTAGATGGACTACCCATAGAAAAAATAACGGTAGGACAAGGACCTATCAAGATTTTGATGTGGTCGCAAATGCATGGGAATGAGTCTACCACTACAAAAGCCGTCTTTGATCTTATAAATGCTCTTACATTTGGATATGACAATGCCAAGGAGTTATTGGAAAGGTTAAGCCTGGTAATACTTCCAATGTTGAATCCGGATGGGGCATTGGCCTATACCAGAGTAAATGCTAATGGTATTGATCTCAATAGAGATGCTCAGGACAGGACCCAACCGGAAAGTAAGATCCTGAGACATGTATTTGATGTCTTTTCTCCCGATTTTTGTTTTAATCTTCATGACCAACGTACCATTTATAGTGCAGGTTCAGCACCTAAGCCTGCTACTCTTTCATTTCTGTCTCCTGCAGCAGATTCCGCCAGAACGGTGACCGAAAATCGTCTAAAAGGGATGAACCTTATTGCCGCTATCAATGAAGAATTGCAAAAATTTATTCCTGGGCAGATTGGCAAGTACGACGATGCATTTAATGCCAATTGTGTTGGAGATGCTTTTCAAATGCTTGGTACGCCCACTATTCTCTTTGAGGCCGGGCATTTTCAGGGTGATTATGAACGTGAAAAAACCAGGAAATACATGTTTATGTCTTTGTGGAAGGCTCTTGAGTTAATCGCTTTCGATCCTATGGATTCTAATCGTGAAAAAGCCTATGCCGACATACCTGAAAATAAAAAATATTTTTTCGACATCCTTGTTCATAATGCACATCTTTTAAACAGTAAATTGGAAGTTGGCAATGCAGTAGGCATCCTTTATAAAGAACAGCTTCTAAAGGATAGCATTCATCTTCAACCTTTTATTGACAGAACAGGTGTTCTCGATGGATATTTTGGGCATCTTACTTATGATTGTTTAAACCCACAAGATATGATCCGGCTTAAGAATAACGAGGCGATAGCCAATTTGATAAATTCTAGTTTACGGAATAAATAGGCACATCTATTGCGTATATGTCAAAAAAACATCTATTTCATTAAATATATTTTCTTAATTGTTTATTTTTGCTCAAAATTATCTCAATATGGGCAAAGTTAAATTAGATGAAATAGATCACCAGATCCTGGATATGTTAATAGAAAATACCAGGACTCCGTTTACAGATATCGCTAAGAAATTATTGATCTCCGCAGGTACGGTTCATGTGCGTGTGAAAAAAATGGAAGAATCGGGTATTATTCAGGGATCTTCACTGACGGTAGACTATGAAAAACTAGGCTATTCATTTATTGCTTATGTGGGCATTTTTCTAGAAAAAACCCACCAGACTAAATTTGTTCTGGAAAGGCTAAATCAAATTCCTTACGTAACAGTGGCACATATCACCACCGGAAAATTTAATATCTTTTGTAAGATCCGTGCCAAGGATACCAATCATGCCAAGAATATCATTTTCAAGATCGATGATATTGATGGTATCAGTAGAACTGAGACCATGATATCTTTGGAAGAAAGCATCAATGATAAAAAAAGGCTCATGCACACTAT
>NZ_CAMYKH010000085.1 GCF_947258935.1 uncultured Muriicola sp. | reverse complement strand
AGTTCTGATTCCAGCCACTGCCACTGCACTTCTCCCAAGATGGCACCATTTCCGAATGTATTGGGAACATACCGATTGTTTCCTGAAGGATCGGGAGTCAAAGGACCTCGAAAGTATCTCGTATCAAGCAAGATGATTTTTACCAGACCTTCCGGTAGCTCGTAATCATACGATGTATAAATCCCTTTTTGCTTTCTTTTCGGACTGTTGTGGGGAATGTCCATAAAATCAAGAAACGCCTCTTGGCTTCCATCCTTGGCCAGCCATTCCTCACCTCCGTCATTAATACCATAATCGTGATCATCCCAGGTGCCGATTACAGGAACTTCCGTCCTCAGTTTGCGGTAACCCTCTATATTTTTTTGTGCCTCGTACATGGCTGAAATCACAGCAATATCGTCCGTATCTGCATAGATGTTGTCACCTCCCCAGATCCAAATATCAGGCCGTGATTGAATTATGTCATCCCATAATCGGTTTTTCAGAGTATGCTTATTACAGGAACCGAAAGCGATGGTAAACTCTGCAGCAGGTTCCGCAGCACGCTTAGTATTCTCTGCTGTTTTGCAGCTAGTGAAGAGCAATGTAAATACGATGAGAGCGGAGTATTTTGACATCTTTCCCTGCAGGTAAATTAATGCAAAATTAGGTTTTTAAAACATAGGTCTATATTATTAAATTGTATCTTTGCGCCCATGAATTCAGAGGAGATCCAACTCGTTAAGGAAATTCTGTCCACACCAAAAAAAATTGTAATCACCCCTCATAAAAACCCGGATGGTGATGCCATTGGAAGTGTCTTGGCTCTCTGGCATTATCTCAATATGCAAGGCCATTTGGCCCAGGTTATTGTGCCCAACGATTTTCCCAAGTTTCTCAAGTGGATGCCGGGCGTAGAAAACATCCTTATTTTTGAGAAAAAACACGAACATTCTCTCGGATTTATCGAAGAAGCTGATATAATTTTCACCCTGGATTTCAATGACCTAAGCCGAATTGGAGAAATGCAATCATCATTTGAAGCTGCTAAAGCAGACTTCATTATGATAGATCACCACCAGGCACCTAATTCATACGCCAGAATCAAGTATTCCGATATTAGCATGAGCTCCACCTGTGAAATGGTGTATAATTTTATTGAATATTTGGGTGATCGCGACAAGATCAGCTCCGAAATGGCAAATTGTTTGTATGCAGGCATTCTAACAGATACCGGCTCTTTTAAATATGCCTCAACTACCGGTAAAACGCATAGGGTAGTAGCTACTTTGATAGATAAAGGCGCGCACAGTACTGAGATCCATAAGAATATTTTTGACACCAATACGGCCAGCAGATTACATCTTTTGGGTTGTGCCCTGAAAAATATGGTGATCCTAACTGAACTCAGCACAGCATATATAACTTTGAGTCAGGAAGAGCTAGATACCCATCAATTTAAAAAAGGAGACACAGAAGGTTTTGTGAACTACGGACTTACGCTGGATGGCATCAGATTTGCAGTAATTTTTATCGAAAATAAGGAAGAAGGGATCATTAAGATCTCTTTTAGATCGGAAGGCAGCTTCTCAGTGAACGAATTTGCCCGAAAATATTTCGATGGCGGTGGGCATACGAATGCTGCCGGGGGTAAAAGCACTAAAAGTATGGAAGATACGGTACAGTATTTCAGATCCCTGCTGGAGGACCACAAAACCGAATTATTGGCATGAAAAAAATACCTGCACTTTTAATTTTAATGGGCCTTATGGCCTGTCAGGGTCCGGAGCCCCGCAAACCTGTAAAGGTTAATTCCGGTTCATTTATCAAGGAATCAGTTGATAGAAATAAGAAACTGTTGGCTTTCGAAGAGCAATTAATGCAGGAGATCATACAAAAAGATAGTCTTCATACCTATATATCTACATCCGATGGGAGTTGGTATTACTACGATCTCAAAAATGAGGTGGCAACTTATAAACCTCAGACAGATGACCTGGTGCGTTTTACGTATACACTTACTAAATTTAATAATGACACCATATACAGTGAACAGGAAATAGGCCTGCAATCATACAAAGTAGATAAGCAAGAGCTGTTTCCGGGATTGCGCAATAGTCTTAAACTTTTAAAAGAAAGTGAAAGGGCTACTTTTTTGTTCCCTTCCTCTCTGGGCTATGGTTATTTGGGGGACAAGAATAAAATTGACGTTAATGTTCCGCTAAAAGCTACTATAACGATCATCGCGATTGAACCAATAAAAAATAATAATTCAGAATAAATAGAAACAAAAAATGAAAAATACTTATCTACTATTTGCTACCATTTTCATCTTATTCACCGGCTGTAAATCGAGCCAATACACACATCTGGGTGATGGCATCTTTGCTGATATTAAAACGAACAAAGGCGATATTATCGTAAAGCTCGAACATGAAAAAACACCAGTTACAGTGGCAAATTTCATTTCCCTTGCAGAAGGAAACAGCCCCTTTGTAAATGACGAGTACAAAGAAAAAAAGTATTTTGACGGACTTACATTTCATCGGGTTATGAAGGATTTTATGATCCAGGGCGGAGACCCTACAGCTACAGGAACCGGAAATCCTGGGTATAGGTTTAAGGATGAGTTCGTTGATTCCCTTAGGCATGATAAAGCAGGAATACTTGCTATGGCCAATGGCGGACCTAAAACCAATGGGAGCCAGTTTTTTATTACCCTGAAGCCCACCCCATGGTTAGATGGTGTGCATACCGTATTTGGGGAAGTAATTGAAGGTATGGCAGTGGTAGATTCAATTGGTGTTACAAAGACTGCGGCGAAAGACAAGCCCGTGGTAGACGTGGTGATGAATTCTGTTGAGATCATCCGGAACGGGAAGGAAGCCAAGAATTTCGACGCTGTACAGATCATGAGCGACTACTTTGCTGCTGAAGAGGCAGAAATTGCCGCAATGATAAAAATGAAGGCAGATTTTGCTGCGGAAATGTTGGCTCAAAAAAATTCAATGGAAGCCTTGCCATCGGGACTTAAAATAATTATCCTAAATGAAGGAACCGGAGCCAAGCCAAAAGTTGGTCAGAAGGTATTAGTAAATTATGCAGGATATCTTGAAGACGGGTCCATGTTTGATAGCAACTATGAGGAAGTGGCCAAAAAATATAAGGTATATAATCAAGATCGTAAAGATGGTGGTGGTTATGAACCGTTTCCTATGGATTATAGTCCGGATGCCCGACTTATACCGGGTTTTAAAGAAGGGATGATGTCCATGAAAGTAGGTGACAAGATACGTGTATTTATACCGCCTCATTTAGGGTATGGACAACAAGGAAGTGGCCCTATTCCACCGAACGCAAATCTGGTCTTCGATCTGGAGATCGTAGATTTAGCAACAGAGTAAAAAAAAAAGCCCGCTGATGCGGGTTTTTTTATTTATTGGGTATTTGTGTTAGTATCACTTTGAGAAACTTCCAGAATTTCTGAACCGATGAGATCTGTACCCTTTCATCCGGGGAATGAGCTCCCTTAATGTTGGGACCAAAACTGATCATATCCATATCCGGATAATGACTTCCTAAAATTCCACACTCCAGACCGGCATGGCAGGCAACCACCTCCGGGGTATGCTTAAATAGTTCTTCATACTGAGACTTTAGAACGGTAAGGATCTCAGAATTTGGATTAGGGCTCCACCCCGGGTATTCACCGCTCAGAGTTACTTTGTAACCGGCTAATTGAAACACGTTTTTTATACTTTGTGCCAGATCAAATTTTCCGGATTCCACAGAAGAACGAGTAAGACATCCTATTTTTATCTTCCCATGACCAACCTCAACCCGGGCCAGATTATTGGAAGTTTCTACCAAACCATCGACAGCCGCACTCATAGCAAATACCCCGTTATGAACTCCATATAGGGCTGCTATAAGACTCTTTTGAAAGCTTTGTTTCATACAGCTTCCTTCCTGCTTTTTTTCAAGTAGCACAATCTTCAACTTTGGCTCAGTTGTGGACAATTCTTTTTGAATGTCCTGCGCCAAATGATGAATGGCCTTCACTACTGCTTCCTTAGGGGATAGAATAACGAACTGCGCTATACTTTCACGGGGAATAGCATTCCTAAGGCCACCTCCAGCTATATTTACGATCCCTATTTCTCCAGCCTTTGAAGCTTCGTATAACAGACGGTTCATGATCTTATTCGCATTACCAAGACCCCTGTGTATATCCATCCCACTATGCCCTCCATTAAGTCCATTTACAGTAAGTTGATACCCGGTGCTGCCCTTTGGCAGATCTATCTCCTCATACGTTCCTTCAGCAGTAATGTCTATGCCACCGGCACATCCTATGTCTATTTCATTATCTTCCTCTGTATCCAGATTCAATAAGATCTCCCCTTTCAACACTCCGGGTTTCAGTCCTTTAGCGCCAGTCATACCTGTTTCCTCATCGATCGTAAACAAGGCTTCAAGCGCCGGATGTGGTATAGAATCGCTCTCCAAAAGTGCCATAATAGCGGCTACACCCATGCCATTATCAGCTCCAAGGGTTGTACCCTTAGCTCTAACCCAATCCGCATCAACATACATTTGTATGCCATCTTCGTCAAAATTGAATTCGGTATCGTTATTCTTTTGATGCACCATGTCTAAATGAGATTGCAATACCACAGTTTTCTTAGACTCCATTCCTGGAGTAGCGGGTTTTCTGATGATCACATTTCCTACTTCATCCTGAAAGGTCTGGAGGTTCAATGATGCGCCAAATTCTTCCATAAAGGCTATGACTCGCTCTTCTTTCTTCGAAGGTCGTGGAACAGCATTGAGATTTGCAAAATGATTCCATACAGCCTGTGGCTCTAGTTGACGTACTTCCTGTGACATAAAAATAATTTAGAGATCAAAAATACGGAGACCAGCAGAACATACCCATAAATTTGGGTATTTTTATAGCCATGAACTACCGTTTAAAAAATGGCATCGCACTTTCATTGATCTTACAAATTATTGCCATAAAATGGATTAGTAATCAGCCCGAGTTTGTTGAGAAATATTACAGCAATGGACTTTATCCCTATATATCCGATGCCATGAGATGGCTATATGGCTGGATACCTTTTTCTCTGGGAGATGTTCTTTATACGCTTCTAATTATTATTACACTGCGCTATATATATCAGAATCGTCTGGTCATTAGCTTAAAGCCTTTGTCATTCATAAGAAACATTTTAGTTGTGCTCTCTATTGCCTATTTTTCATTCCATCTTCTTTGGGGACTTAATTATTACAGACAACCCATTTATAAGACTTTGGAACTAAATGCCAACTATACCTTACAAGAATTGGACGAATTTGCAAAAGTATTGGTTCAAAAGACCAATGCTGCACATAGTGTAATAACATCAATTGATACCGTTCAGGTAGATATTCCATATTCTCGCTCGGATATCTATAAAAAAACCGCGCAAGGATATAATCAACTTAGTTCTCTATTACCAAATTTCCAATATCAACACCCCAGTATCAAAGGGTCACTTTACAGTCTGTTTTTATCATATATGGGATATGGAGGGTATCTCAACCCTTTTACGCTAGAATCTCAGGTGAACCAGAAGATCCCTATGTTCCGCTTCCCGGTAGTTAGCTGCCATGAGATTGGGCACCAAATGGGATATGCGGCTGAGAATGAGGCTAATTTCATCGGATATTTGGCGGCATTGAATAACCAGGATCAATATATACGATATTCTGCCCTGTCTTATGCCCTTAGCTATTGTTTAGCAGAATTGAGAAATCAGGATGAAGCCCGTTTTCAGGAATTATACAACAGCGTTCATAGGGGCGTACAAAAAGATTATGAAGAATTGAACCAATTCTGGGTATCCTATGAGAACCCCATGGAGCCTTTTTTTAAAACATTTTATAATTTCTTTTTAAAAGCCAATAATCAATCCGAAGGAATTAAGAGCTACAGCCTGGTGGTTGCTTTATTCGTTGCATATCATCAGGAAAATCCCCTTTAGAATTGCACCTGGTTCTCTTGTAGAGCAATTAAATGTTAAAAAAAGACTAATGCCATTTCCTTTCTTTATAGTTCGTCTATTTTTAGGCCATTAACTTAAAAACATAAACTATATGAATTGGAGACTTCTTGTGCTAGCCGCTTTTTGGCTATGCACTACTCCTTTATTTTCTCAGGATTATTTTCCTGAGAACGATGGGGTCAAAGCAAAAAACAATAATTACACGGCTCTTATAAACGCCAAGATCTATGTGACCCCTACTCAGATCATTGAGAAAGGCACACTTCTTATCAAAGACGGGAAAGTAGCAGCAGTGGGTACCGCTGTAAACATACCTCAGAATACGGTGCAAGTAGATCTTAAAGGAAAAAACATCTATCCTTCTTTTATAGATGTTTACTCCACTTTTGGCGTAGAACAGCCCAAAAGACCTTCAAGAGGTCGTAGATCTCCTCAATATGACCCTACAAGAGAAGGTTTCTACTGGAACGATCATATCATGGCAGAGGCCAATGCGATCACCAAATTTAAATACGATGATAAAAGTGCCAAGGCCCTGCGAGAGGCGGGATTTGGCGTTGTAAATTCACATATTCAAGATGGGATTGCAAGAGGAACGGGAGTTCTAATTGCCTTAAAATCAGAAGGAAATGATGCCGAGCGGATCTTAGATGACAATTCTTCCCAATATTTTTCATTTGACAAAAGTGTAATAAAAAGTCAATCGTACCCTACTTCTCTTATGGGGTCTATGGCCTTACTGCGTCAAATGTATCATGATGCCTCATGGTATCAAAAAGGAAATATAGACACCAAGGACAGATCTCTTGAAGCCTTATTGGCCAATAGCGGCTTAGTACAGATCTTTGCGGCAGGCAATGCCGGAAATGTTCTACGGGCAGATAAGATAGGTGACACTTTCGGGATGCAATACGCCATCCTCGGCGGTGGGAACGAATTTGAGATCATCAACGAGATCAAAGCAACCAATGCAAAATTGATCATTCCAATCAATTTCCCGGATGCTATGGATGTTTCAGATCCCTATCAGGCAGATTATGTAACACTAAAGGATATGCGTTTCTGGAATCAGGCACCTTCAAATCCAAAGGTGTTAGCAGACAATGATATCTCTTTCAGTTTTACGCTGCACGAATTAAAAAGTCCGGCTACCTTAAAGGAAAAAGTAATGAAGGCCATTGAATATGGCTTATCTGAGTCCAAGGCCCTGGAAGCGTTAACCAGTAGACCTGCATCCTTATTAGGAAAGGCAAATTCTATTGGAAGTTTGCAAACAGGACGTTATGCTAATTTCCTTATTACTTCCGGGAATATCTTTGATAAGGAGACCACCTTATACGAGAATTGGGTGCAAGGAGAGAAGAATATTGTAAATGCCATGGATCAAAAGGATATCAGAGGCACTTACAACCTCTCTGTTGGAGGCAATATGTATGCTCTTGCAATTACTGGCGAGCCTTCCAAACCCAAGGCAGAAGTAAAACTAGATACAGTAAAACTAACATCCACATTTAAATACGATAGCGATTGGATCACCTTATCCTTTAATACAGCTGAAGCGGAAACCTATAGAATGACTGCTAAAGTTACTTCGGGAGAAGATAATTTAAAAGGAAGACTGTTGTTGCCCGATGGAGGGGATGGTTCATTTACGGCTTCAAGAACAGAAGGCCCATCAGATAAATCGAAAGACGAAAAGGATACAGCTGCGGAAGCGCCCAACGTTATGCCTGTTACCTTTCCGAACGTAGGCTACGGATACCCTCAAAAACAAGTAGCACAAGATATGCTCTTTAAGAATGCTACTGTCTGGACCGGTGAAGCTACCGGGGTGTTGGAAAATACCGATGTATTGGTCAAGAGTGGAAAGATCTCCAAAATTGGTAAAGATCTGAATGCGGGAAATGCCAAAGTGATCGATGCAACCGGGAAACACCTGACAGCCGGAATCATAGATGAACACAGCCATATTGCAGGTTTGGCCATCAATGAGGCCGGACAGAATTCATCTGCAGAAGTTAAAATGACCGATGTGGTAGATTCCGAAGATATAGACCTATATCGCAACTTAGCCGGTGGTGTAACTACTGTTCAATTGCTTCACGGATCTGCGAACCCAATTGGGGGCCGGTCAGCTATTCTCCGACTCAAATGGGGAGAGCCGGCTGAGAAACTGATCTTTGAGAACTCCCCTAAGTTTATAAAATTCGCCCTCGGTGAAAACGTAAAACAAAGCAACTGGGAAAGTTATAGCCGATTTCCTCAAACCAGAATGGGCGTAGAACAGGTCTTTGTAAACTACTTCCAAAGAGCTAAGGAATACGAGGCTCTGAAAAAAAGTGGAAAAGCATATAGATATGATGAAGAAATGGAAGTACTGGTTGAGATCCTCAATGGGGAACGTTATATCAGCTGTCATTCCTATGTTCAGAGTGAGATCAATATGCTGATGAAAGTAGCAGATAAATTTGATTTTAAGGTGAATACGTTTACCCATATTCTGGAAGGATACAAAGTATATGGCCAGTCAGGGTGTTACCGTAGCTATCAATAGTGATGATGGCGAAATGTCCAGGCGTTTAAACCAGGAAGCCGGCAAGACAGTTAAATACGGTGGTATGTCCGAAGAGGAAGCCTGGAAAATGGTGACCATTAATCCTGCTAAATTATTGCATATTGATGACCGTGTTGGAAGCATCAAAGAGGGTAAAGAGGCCGATCTTGTCTTGTGGAATGCACATCCGCTATCTGTGTATGCCAAAGCTGAAAAGACTATTATTCAGGGAACAACCTATTTTGATCTGGAACAGGACATGGATTTACGCGAATCCATAAAAAAAGAACGCGCCAAGTTGGTTAAGATGATGGTGGCAGAGAAAGATGGTGGCGGTAAAACGAAACGGCCAACACAAAGCAAAAAAGAACGATTTAATTGTGACAGTTTATAATCAGAAAGACATGAGAAAAATTAAATATATAGTCGTTGCCCTACTCATAGGGTTTATTCAAACAGGCCTTGGGCAACAAACCCCTGCCTCTGCACAGACAGAGACCATTTCAATTACCGGCGCTACAGCTCATATTGGAGATGGTACTAAGATAGACAATTGCACCCTGATCTTTACCAATGGTAAGATCACTGCCCTAGGTGCCGGAATTGCTCCTCAAGGAAAAGTGATCAATGCCAGTGGTAAGCATTTATATCCGGGATTTATTGCCCCGGGGAAATCGCTGGGATTAATTGAGGTTAATGCGGTAAGGGCCAGTAATGACCAGGATGAAATTGGCGCAATGATTCCTCATATACGCAGTCTTATTGCCTATAATGCTGAGTCTAAAGTAGTGGAAAGTATGCGTCCAAATGGTGTGTTACTCGGGCAGGTCACCCCTAAGGGAGGAAGGATCTCCGGAACTTCCTCTATTGTTCAATTCGATGCCTGGAACTGGGAAGATGCGGCTGTTAAAGTAGACGATGGTATTCACCTTAATTGGCCCAGCACATTCAGAAGAGGTCGCTGGTGGATGGGAGAACCACGTGGATATCAGCCTAACAAGGACTATAGTGAACAAGTAGAGGAAATACTTTCCTTTCTTAGGAATGCCAATGCCTACGGAAAAGGCAAAACTACAAGTGTAAACCCTGCATTTGAAGCCTCCCGGGGTATTTTTACTGGATCCCAAAGGCTGTTTGTATACGCTCAGGATGAGAAACAGATCATTGATGCTATCACTGCCTTGAAGGAAGCAGGGGTGCAGAACTTGGTTTTAGTAGGAGGATATCACGCCCACAGGATCACCGATTTCCTAAAGAAACACGATATTCCTGTCCTCGTAAATTATACACATACACTGCCAGATTTTGCAGATGATGACTATGACTTCACCTATAAACTTCCAAAATTGTTGGTAGACGGCGGATTGCTAGTTGGTTTGCAAAATGCAGATGCCTCTAATTTTCAGACTCGGAATCTACCTTTTTACGCCGGACAAGTAGTTGGCCAGGGACTTGAAAAAGAAAAGGCCTTGCAGCTTATTAGTGGAAATACTGCTAAGATCTTAGGGATCGACGATTTGTACGGTACCCTGGCTGTAGGAAAAAGTGCCACCCTCTTCGTTTCTGAAGGCGATGCGCTCGATATGCGTGGAAATCAACTTTCCAATGCATTTATTGACGGTCGTGAACTATCGTTAGAAACCCATCAGACTGAGCTCTGGAAAAGATATATGGGCAAGTATAGTCAGAATTAGAACAAGGAATTAGAAAGGCGAGGGTATTTGGATAATCTGAATATCCTCGCCATTTTTTTATACTTTTAATTAGTTACCTGGCTGCACCGGAAGTCTGACCTCCGCCCCTTCTGGTTTCATAAAAATGGCCTCTTTTACAGCATCTTTGCTGAGCTCAATATTTTCGAAAGTAACCGTATTTCTGAGCTCCCCTACCCTTCCTTCCTCAACAGTATACCAGCTTATCGATTTTGGTAATACCACACCCTCTATGTTGGTCCAGTTATCATACCGTATCCAGTGGATATCATCAGACTTTTCACCTGTTCTATAGGTTACCGTATAGCCCAACCATGCCATTTGGTGATTGCTTGGATCATAATGAATAAAATACTCATCTTCCGGGGAGGTTCCTACATCATTTTGATACCCAATACCAATGCCGGGGTATTCTTTTCCTTTATAGATCAGGGGTTCAGTTTCAAAATATCGAATCCCGTCATCTGCCAGAACAAAGGGCATGGCATAGAAATAAAACATCAAATTATGATAGAATACCGGGTCTCCTTTGTATTTGCCGTTAGGGTCTAACAGCCAAACATCAGAGCCGTCATAACCCAATTTAAAAGCATCGGTTTCTACAATATCCTTACGCGTGTACAGATCGATCGTATGAGACTCATCCCCCAATTTTTTTGGTATGTCATATGAAAGAATACGTTGTTGCTTCCATACTGCTAATCCACCATGAGTATCGAAGACCTGCTGTAGTTCGGCAGGATACAAGGCCTCCTCTATTTTCACTTCCTTTTCCGTTGGCTTTTGCGTGTTCTCTGCTTCTTTGGGAGCTTCTTTGCATCCTATAAAAGCTAAGGAGAGAAGTAATATTAAAGTTCTTGTGTTCATTTTCTATCTGTTTTTCCTATAAAGGTCGGATAATCTAATCAAAGTTTACAGATTGCACTATTTTTGCTCCTATGCAGGCAGTAAAACACATAGCGAGTCCTCAAAATGCATCGATCAAAAAGATGATGCAGCTAAAAGAAAAAAAGAAGGAGCGTGTCCAAACCGGTACCTTTGTTCTAGAGGGTCAGCGCGAATTGGAAATGGCCATAAATGGCAGTTACCAGATAGATTCTGTATTCTTTTACCCTGAATTTTTTTCGTTACAGGAGGTGGAATCTCTTATTGAAAATTCCGCCAAAGAACCCGAGTTGGTAGAGATCTCCAAAGAGGTTTATCAAAAACTAGCCTACCGGGAAAAAACGGAAGGGGTACTGGCCATAGCCAAGGCTAAGAGCCATGGGCTAAACAAGCTATCCTTACCAAAGAATCCTTTGATACTAGTGGCAGAGGCACCGGAAAAGCCCGGGAATATTGGAGCCTTACTGCGCACAGCTGATGCTGCAAATCTGGATGCAATAATAATTGCCAATCCAAAGAGTGATATTTACAATCCCAATATTATAAGGTCTAGCGTAGGCTGTGTTTTTACTGTCCCGATAGCTACCGGAAATACTTCCGAGATCATTGACTTCCTGGAAGGGCATAAAATCAGCATATTTGCAGCTGCATTATCAGCAAAGGCAGCTTATACCAAAGCAGATTTTACAGGGGCCACAGCCCTGGTGGTAGGAACCGAATCCACTGGTTTGTCTGATGAATGGCTTTCTAAAGCAGACGCACAAATTATTATTCCGATGGAAGGATCTATAGATTCTATGAACGTCTCTGTCTCTGCAGCAATCCTTATCTTTGAAGCGAAACGCCAGCGAAATTAGCTGCGAGATAACATTACAACCACAGCTAACATATGAGTAGTAATTCCCTATTCTATTTAATTTTTACAATTCTAATTGCAGAGTTTCTGATAGAAACCCTGATGGACTATTTGAACGCCAAAAAATTCAAGGAGCCTATCCCTTCTGAGCTCTCGGATGTTTATGATGCAGAAGCCTATACTAAGTCGCAGACCTACAAACAAACCAACTACAAATTTGGATTGATCACCTCTACATTTTCCCTTGTTCTAACTCTCTGTTTTCTAGGGTTTGGTGGGTTTGAATGGGTAGATAGACTAGTGCGTTCTTATACGGATCATCCTATCCCTATGGCACTCCTTTTTTTTGGGATCATAATGCTTGGGAGCGATATTATCACAACCCCTTTTTCTTATTACCAAACCTTTGTGATCGAAGAAAGATACGGCTTCAATAAGAGCACCCGGAAACTCTTTTTTCTTGATAAGCTTAAAGGTTGGGGTATGCTTGCAATTCTGGGAGGGGGCATCTTATCTGTGGTTATTTGGTTCTTCCAATTGGCTGGCACCTCCTTTTGGTTATACGCCTGGGGGCTCATCGCTGTTTTTACCATCTTTATGAATCTGTTCTACAGCAGGCTCATTGTGCCACTTTTTAATAAACAAACCCCCTTGGAAGAGGGTGGACTTAAAGAGAAGATACAAGGGTATGCGCATACGGTGGGATTTGAATTAAAAAATGTTTATGTCATAGACGGTTCCAAAAGATCTACCAAGTCTAATGCCTATTTTTCAGGCTTTGGGAAGGAAAAAAGGGTCACCCTTTATGATACCCTGATAAACGACCTGGAAGAAGAGGAGATCGTAGCGGTGTTGGCTCATGAGGTGGGCCATTACAAAAGGAAACATATTGTAGTAAACCTTTCAGCATCGATTGCTCTTACCGGGCTAACGCTATTTGTATTGTCCTTATTTATCAATAATCCCGCTGTATCCATGTCAATAGGCGTGAGCATTCCCAGCTTTCACGCGGCACTGATAGGCTTTGGAATTCTCTATAGTCCTATTTCACAACTCACAGGGCTCGCCATGAATTATATCTCCAGAAAGTTTGAATACCAGGCAGATAATTACGCAAAGAACACCTTTGAAGCTAGTCCACTCATTAGCTCTTTAAAGAAGCTTTCACGCAATAGCCTCAGCAACCTTACTCCCCACCCTGCCTATGTTTTTATGCACTATTCTCACCCTCCACTGATCAATAGAGTACGTAACCTCAAGGCATGATTTTTGTTGGTAACTCCAAAAGATTGTGGTAATTTTAAGTTATGAGGAGTGAAGCCGTCATTGATAAGGAGAACCGGGAAATAGCTAAACAGTACAAAGAACTACTTCGTATTAGCTATCAAACGCTGTCACCTGATGATAAAAAATTGATCAGGTCTGCTTTTGACGTTGCTGTAGATGCACATAAAAATCAACGCCGTAAATCTGGTGAAGCTTATGTTTTTCATCCTATCGCCGTTGCTAAGATCGTAGCATCAGAAATTGGATTAGATGCTGTTTCCATTGCTTCGGCACTGCTACATGATGTGGTTGAAGACACAGAATATACTCTCGATGATATTGAGCGACTCTTTGGCGAGACGGTAGCACGTATCGTAGACGGACTTACCAAGATCGCGCATCTTAATAAGGATACCAATATTTCTCAGCAGGCAGAGAACTTCCGTAAAATGCTGCTAACGCTTCATGATGATGTTCGTGTGATCATCATCAAGATCGCAGACAGGTACCATAACATGCTTACAATGGATTCCATGCCGGAAGACAAGCAAGTGAAACTGGCTTCTGAAACCCTTTATATCTATGCCCCTCTGGCCCATAGGATTGGCCTGTACAACATTAAAACTGAGTTAGAAAATCTCAGTCTAAAGTATACAGAACCAGAAGTATACTTTGATATTTCAAAGAAGATTGAGCATACAAAGGAAGAGCAACAAAAATACATCGATGATTTTACTGCAGTTATCAAGGGCTCCCTGGACAAGGAAAAATTAGAATATGAGATTAAGGGCAGGATGAAGTCTATCTTCTCCATCCGCCGAAAAATGAATATGCAGAATGTTGCCTTTGATGAGATCTATGACAAGTTTGCTATCCGAATTATATATCATTCTGATAGGGAAAATGAAAAATTCCTGGCTTGGAAGATCTATTCCATAGTAACAGACCATTTTACTCCTAACCCGATACGTTTGCGAGATTGGATCTCTTCTCCCAAGTCTACGGGATATGAGGCATTACATATTACAGTGATGGGGCCGCAGGGACGCTGGGTAGAAGTGCAGATCCGCAGCCAACGTATGCATGAGATCGCTGAAAAAGGATATGCTGCACATTTTAAATACAAGCACGGTGATCAAAAAGAACAAGGAATAGAAGAATGGCTTAACAGATTACATGAAGCTCTCGAAAGCTCTAATGGGAATGCCGTAGATTTTGTTGAGGAATTTAAACTCAACCTCTATTCTAAGGAAATCTTTGTTTTTACGCCTAAAGGAGAACTTATCTCGCTTCCTAAAGGTGCCACTCCCCTCGATTTTGCCTTTAGTATTCACACAGAAGTAGGAATGCGCACCAGAGGGGCAAAGGTAAATGGCAAATTAGTCCCTCTGAGTACAGTTTTAAAAAGTGGAGACCAGTTAGAGGTTATAACTTCAGACAATGCCAAACCCAATCAAAACTGGCTAGAGTATGCGACAACCGCACGTGCAAGGTCTAAGATCAGAGCTTCCCTGCGAGATGAAAAGAAATCCATCGCAGCAGATGGAAAAGAAACCCTGCGAAGAAAATTAAAGTCGCAAAAAGTTACGCTGAATGAGGATTCTATCAATAAAATGGTGGCTTATTTTAAGCTGCAAACCAGCCTGGATCTATTCTACAGGATAGGCATTGGGGCTATCGACAACCAAAAGATCAAGGATTTTGCATCCTCATATAACAATGCATTCATCAGTTTCTTCAAGAACAGAATGCGGAAAAAGCCCGTCCTTGAGGATATAGAGAAGGATGAGATCACCTCCAAATTTGATATGCTGGTCTTTGGGAAGGAAGAAGAGAAGTTGGAGTATAAACTTTCTCAATGCTGCAATCCTATCCCGGGGGATACTGTCTTTGGTTTTATCAGTGTTAATGATGGCATTAAAGTGCACAAAAAGAATTGTCCGAATGCTATATCCCTGCAGTCTAATTATGCATACAGGATCATCAGTGCCAAATGGATCGATTCTACTCAGGAAGAATTTACAGCAGAGATCAAACTCACTGGAATTGACAACTTGGGACTTATCAATAATATCACAGAGATCATCTCAGACAACATGCATGTGAACATGAAGAATCTCAACTTCGATACAGACAGCGGAACCTTTACTGGCAAGATCACCGTGGTTGTAAAAAATAAAGATATCTTAAAAAAATTGATTCAAAATTTAAAGGGAGTACCTGGAATAGACAAGGTAAGCAGAAGCTAATATCACTCCATATCCAAGCAGTAATTTCGCAGTTCAAAAGTCCATACATTTTATTTTTTTAGCTGTACATTTGTAGCACGTCGCAGCCTAAGCTACCATCATGGGAAACAAGGATCAAGAGATCGTTAAAAACGTATTTACTTCCTTTCTGGAGGATAATGGGCATAGAAAAACGCCCGAGCGATACGCTATTTTGCAGGAGATCTATGAGAGTGACAATCATTTTGATATAGAATCGCTCTACATTAAAATGAAGAACAAGAATTACAGGGTTAGCAGGGCCACTCTGTACAATACCATCGAATTGTTACTCGATTGTAAATTGGTGCGAAAACATCAATTTGGAAAGAATCAGGCGCAATACGAAAAATCCTATTTTGACAGGCAGCACGATCATGTGATCCTGACCGATACCGGAGAAGTGGTAGAATTTTGTGATCCACGCATTCAATCTATTAAAAAGACGATAGAAGAGGTTTTTGATATCAAAATAAGCAATCATTCGCTTTATTTTTACGGCACCAGAAATCAAAAAGAAAAAACAAACCAATAAACGAATACAGATACATGGCGGTAGATTTACTTCTAGGACTTCAATGGGGAGACGAGGGAAAAGGCAAGATAGTTGACGTACTAACAAAAAATTACGATATCATAGCGCGCTTTCAAGGTGGCCCCAACGCAGGGCATACCCTAGAATTTGACGGAATTAAACACGTTTTACACACCATCCCATCCGGGATCTTCCACGAGGAAGCTGTCAATGTAGTAGGCAATGGGGTTGTAATTGATCCGGTTATCTTTCGGAAAGAACTGGCCAATTTATCTCAGTTCGAAAT
>NZ_CAMYKH010000084.1 GCF_947258935.1 uncultured Muriicola sp. | reverse complement strand
TGCAACCTTTACGGTTCGTCTTACTGGTGATGTACAAGGTGGATTCAGTGTTGACTATGCTACTGCCGATGGTTCTGCTGCTCAGCCTGGTGACTATACAACTACCTCCGGTACATTGACCTTTGTTGGTACCGATGGGGAGTCGTATGATATTACGGTGCCGATCATTGATGATGTAATCATTGAAGACAGTGAACTGTTCTCTGTAAACCTTTCGAATCTATCTCATAGTGCGATCGGCATCAATACGCCAACTGCTACCGGAACTATTCTGGACAATGATAGCGAGGATGATTTTCCTTCAGATACTACTATGCAGTGTGAGGAAATACCTGTATTGGATGATATCATCTATATAGGTGAAGGTGAAATTACACTGAATGCCAGTGGTTGTGATTATGTACAGGAATATACTGAAGTAATTTCCGGACAAGATGATGAATGTGCTACAGAATATACGATAACCAGGACGTGGACCATTACAGATTGTGTTGATAATGTTCGTACACATATACAAGTTATTACAGTAGTCGATACCGCAGCACCTGTCTTTGTAGAGAGTTTACCCACCGACATGACTGTTTCTTGTGATGCGGTTCCAACAGCTGCAGAAATGACTGCCATGGACAATTGTGATACGGATGTTACTGTAACCTTTACTGAAAACATCACTGGTCAGGATGATGAATGTGCCTCAGAATATACCATTACAAGAACCTGGATTGCCCAGGATTGTGCCGGGAATTCAACAAGCCATACACAGGTAATTATTGTGGAAGATGTGATCGCTCCCGTTTTTGTAGAAGAGTTACCTGAAGACCTAACCACAACTTGTAGTGAAGTGCCGGGTGCAGTTACCTTAACGGCAATTGATAATTGTGATCCTAATATCACTGTTACTTTTGATGAAACTATTACGAACGACGCTAATTGTGCGAATGGATATACGATCACAAGAACCTGGAGTGCCAGTGATTGTGCCGGTAATGCCATTTCACATACCCAAGTGATCACTATCCCTGCTACCGGACCTATCACGAGCAGTGACTATGATGAAGAGGTTATGATCATATGTGGTGAGGACATTCCAGAAGTACCAGAATTGACCTTTATGGGGGGATGTGGCGACTATACTGTAGTGTTCAACGAAGAAATACAATTTTCAGAGGATTCTGATGATTATATGATAATAAGAACCTGGGATGTAACCGATGCCTGTGGCAATGCGGCATCCTTTGAGCAGCTCATCTTTGTGATGCAGCCGCAACTAGAAACAGTGATTATTGACATATGTGTAGAAGATCCATCTATTGATCTGGTAAATTATTTACCTGAGTCATTCGATACAAACGGCACCTTTGAAATATTGACTGCCGGAATGGTCTTAAATGGAAGTATTCTTGATCCTTTGGCTGTGCCTGTTGGTGAATATCAGATCGCTTACAGCTCAACAGAAGGAACATGTAAATACTATGTTGATTTTACCATAACGGTAAATGCTGATTGTGTGCCTTGTGGCGTGGCAAATATTACGCCTTCTAAAACCGTAACGCCAAATGGTGACGGTGTAAATGATGTATTTGAAATTAAGGGCGTGGAGTTCTGCGATTTTAATTTCGACCTGATGATCTTCAACAGATGGGGAGCTAAGGTATATGAAATACAAGATTATCAAAACAATTGGGGAGGTAACTCTCCAAACAATTCCTTCGGGAATTCGGGTATGCTACCGGCTGGTACTTATTACTATATCATTAAGGTAACCAATAAGGACTTTAAACCGGTGAATGGGTATATCTATCTCGGATCTAATTAAAACCTACTAGTATGAAAACGGCAAAAAAGATCTTATTTGTGATCATCTTTACTTTCAGTAGTTTGATGACCGCGCAACAGTTACCGCAATTCACTCAGTATATGTTCAACACTATCTCTGTGAACCCTGCCTATGCAGGGAGCAGGGAGACTCTGAACGTCACTGCATTGCATAGAAATCAGTGGGTTGGGATCGATGGAAATCCAAGGACGAGCACCTTTTCATTGCACGCTCCTTTGCGAAATGACCGGGTTGGACTGGGACTTTCATACATCAGTGATAGATTGGGCTTTGAAAGTACCAACTATGTATATGGTGATTTTTCATATACCATACCTGTGAGTCTGAATGCAAAACTTTCCTTCGGATTAAAAGCTGGGTTTACAAACTATCAATTAGAAACTCCTGACAGTAACGATACATTTTTTGCATCAAGTTTTAACCAGTGGTCTCCTAATATAGGTGCTGGTGTTTATTTAAGTACCAATAGATGGTACGTAGGGGTATCATCCCCCAGAATGCTTACAACAGACTTAAATCAAGGGGAGTTTGAAGCCTTAGAAAGACCTAGTTATTATTCTATCGCGGGATTGGTTCTTGATCTATCTCCTACTGTTAAGTTCAGACCTTCTGTGTTAGCCAAAATAACTAACGGAGCACCCACCAGCGTGGATGTTTCTGCACATTTTTTGTTTTATGATAAACTTTGGCTGGGAGCTTCCTATCGCTTTAATAATGCCGATGGTTTTGGAGCACTTCTGGATTTCCAGATATCAAAAGACTTTAGACTGGGATATGCCTATGACATGCCAACTGGTGAAATTAGGCCCTACTCTACCGGAACCCATGAGATCATATTGATCTATGAGACACTTTTTAAACAAAAAGGTCCGGCTAAATCACCTAGATATTTCTAAAAAATAACCTCCATGAGACACATAGCAAACATAATATTCACTCTAATTTTTTCCATGGTCATCACCACGGGTCAGGCTCAATACGGAGCCCAGAAGCGTGGCGATTATTACTTTGGCCAGTTTCAATACAGCAAAGCCATCAAAGAATATGAAAAGATGGTAGAAGGTAAGTTCAATAGCGACTATGCTCACCAACGTATGGCAGAGTGTTACCTGCTGATTCGCGACTTTAAAAAGTCATTGCCTCATTTTGAGAAAGTGATCAATAAGACCAGCATCCCTACGGATTACTATTTCAAATACGGCATGGCCCTCTATAGTGACGGTCAATTAGACGAAGCAGCGACCTGGCTAAAGAAATACAAGAAATTCAATAAGAACGATTCCCGGGTAAAACGATTTCTAAAGGATGGGAATTTGGCCTCGGTAGTTTTCAATAGTAGAGAACGTTATGAAGTTAAAACTGTTCCCTTCAATACAAGCGAAAGCGACTTTGGTGCTTTTGTGGATGGTGAATATCTCTATTTTTCATCTTCCAGAAAAGATCTGGTTGATGGCGATGAATACGGTTGGAATGATGAGCCCTGGCTAGATATTTTTATGGTAAAGGAAGATAATCCGGAATCTATTCCTGAAAAAATTAAAGGGGACATCAATACAAAGTTTCATGAAAGTTCGCTCGTCTTCTCAACAGATTATAAGAATGATACGATCATCTATTTTACACGTAACAACTACTTCAAAAATAAAAAGGCTTACGGAGCAGAAGATGAGCTTAATTTAAAAATTTTCAGTGCCAAAAAGGAGAAAGGTGTTTGGAAAGAAAACAGAAATTTGCGAATTAATAGTGATTACTATTCTACTGGTCATCCTTACGTTAGTCCTGGTCGTACGCGTTTGTACTATACTTCAGACAGACCGGGAGGATACGGTGGCACAGATATTTATTATTCCGATATCCACCCCAGAGGAGGTATTGGTAAACCGGTCAATGCCGGTCCCGCAGTAAATACCGAAGGAAACGAAATGTTTCCATTTATAAATAGTGAAGGAGTCTTATTCTTTTCTTCTGACGGACATGTTGGTTTTGGACAACTGGATATTTTCTCAACGATCAGTAATGAAAATGAGGAAATTGTAGATGTAGTGAATTTGGGTACACCGGTAAACTCTCCCAGCGATGACTTTGCTTTTTATGCCCATGAAGATGGAATTACAGGATATTTAAGTTCTAATAGAGAAGGAGGATTGGGCGGCGACGACATCTATAAGTTTAAATTTACACCGGAACTTTCGTTAGAAGGTATTGTAATCGATGGTGTGAATTTAAAACCACTGGATAGTGTTAAGATCGCGATCTTTAATCAAAAGACTGGTGACCAGGAAGGTGAAGCACTGACAGATGCCAATGGATATTACAGAATGTATATAAACAGGGAACGCAATTATGTAATTGAAGCATCGCGTAAAACACATCCCACCAAGAATGTATATTTCAATACCTATACAACACCACTTACCACCAAGGTAATTTCTCAAAATATCACCTTGGAACCGGTCATGGATGTAAAATTACTGGCAAATCTCGACAAGATCTACTTCGATTTTAACAAGAGCGACATACGCCCCGATGCAGCCAAAGAATTGGATAAAGTAGTAAAATTAATGACCGTTACATATCCAGATATGATCATCCATTTGGAAGCTCACACAGATCCTATTGGGAGTCATGCGTACAATGATAATCTTTCTGAAAGAAGAGCAAAATCTACCTATGATTATTTAATTGAACACGGTGTCCCAAAAGAGCATATTCTTTCATACAAAGGATTTGGTGAAAGAAAGTTGATCAATCACTGTACAAGCAGAAAAGATTGTACTGATGAAGAATTGGAACTCAACAGAAGGACCGAATTCCCTATCGTACAGATCAAACGTCCAAAGGACCTGATCGTAAAGAGTAAATAATAATTCCTGCCATTTTAGTAAACCAAAATCCTGAGATCCTTTATCTCAGGATTTTTTATTGTAATACCTCCAAAATACACTAGGGAGATCCATATGTCAGAAACACTGTATATTTGGCAAAAATTGTACTATGAACAAGTCATTTATATCTCTTTGCACCCTATTAATCCTTTTGGTAAGTTGTAAATCCGAAAAGAATACCACTCCGGTCAAAGAAGACACTATCCTTGAAAAAGTTGCCAAGGCACATGGAATTGACGAATGGAATAAGGTCAAAGAAATCAGATTTACATTTAATGTAGATCGAGATACAATGCACTTTGAAAGATCCTGGGTATGGAACACCAAAAGTCAGGAAGTTCAAGGAATATCTAATGGGGATACCATAATCTACAATAGACAATCGGTAGACAGCCTGGCTATAAAAGCGGATGGTGCATTTATCAATGATAAATTTTGGCTGTTGGCACCCATTAACATTTTATGGGACCAGAATAGCCTAAGTTATACGTTTAAAGAGACCGCCCTTGCCCCCATTAGCAATGATTCGCTACCTAAACTAACAGTAGTGTATGGAGATGATGGAGGCTATACTCCGGGCGATGCCTATGACTTTTATTTGGGCGATGATTACACAATCAAAGAATGGGTCTTCCGAAGAGGTAATAGCCTTGAACCTGGAAGCGTTGCAACCTGGGAAGGTTATGAATCTATCAACGGTATAAACATCTCAAAGATGCATAAGAACAAGGAAGGGAATTTCTCGCTGTATTTTACAGATGTGGAAGTTCTAAAATAGGCTCAGCTTTCCTTTTTAGTATTTCTTTTAAGGAGAAAGGTGGTTGCCAGGACAGCAATAACACCCCCCAACAGAACCATAAAACTGGTATTGAGTGAAAACTGTTCTGCAAGGAATCCAAGGATCACTGGTCCAATAAGAAAGCCCGAATAGCCCGTTCCTGCTATAAACGCAACACCCTGTGAAGATTCAACCCCCTTTACATTCCCACCAATCCTGAAGAGTTCTGGAATGATCACCGAAAAACCAAGACCTGTTAAAGCAAAACCAGCGATCGCTAAATAAGTATTGCTCAATAAGACAAATACATAACCCAAAATGGCAATGGAAGATCCCAGTGCCACAATCTTAACTGAGCCAATACGAGCACTAATGGCGTCTCCCAGAAAACGGCCGAGGGTCATCATAATTTGAAACCCTAAGAATCCGGCACCCCATATAACTTCAGGCGCAAGGGATACTTCTTTTAAAAATAGACCGCTCCAATCAACAATGGCACCTTCACTTCCCATGATCACAAAGGATACGACCCCCAGGAGAAGTAGAGGTTTAAAATTACGAATGCTAAAAGGTTCCTTTTGTATGGGTGCAGCTACAATACGCTTATACCGCTTATGAAATATGAAATTGATGCCAAAAACAAGAGCAATTGCCAATAGCATGTGCAACATTCTATTTCCAAATGTCAGGATCAAAAAACTTCCCAATCCGGCGATTACCCCACCTAAACTAAAGAAGCCGTGAGAAGCCGACATAAAATTTTGTTTATCCTCCTTCTCAATCTCGGTAACTAAAGTATTCATTGAGATATCCAAAAATCCATTGGCAGAACCAAAAAAGAACAAAGCTATAGCCAGGGTAACGAAGCTAGTGGCCATCAACGGAAAGATGGCGGTAATACATAGTAGAATTATCCCTAGCCAAGTGGCTTTTCCAACTCCTAATCGATTAATGATCCGGGAAGCTACAGGGAATACAGTGAACACTCCAAACGAAAGGAAAAACAAGGCAATACCCAGTGTGGCTTTGTCAATTCCCAGGTCTTCTTTAACCGTTGGGATATAAATTGCCCAGGTACCAAAGAGAATATTTAGACTGGCAAATGCCCATGCAGGACCAAAGTACCTGGGGTTAGACAAAATTAGCCGTAAAGATCTCATAGTGATCAGGAATTAGAGGACGGGTAAGATACCTACTTTTTTGTAATGCCTTCCTTTAATATTTGTCCGAAGCGATACATATCTTCATAGGAGCAATAGAAAGGTGCCGGTGCCAAGCGTATCACATTAGGTTCCCTCCAATCAGTAATGACACCCTTTTCCATCAGATAGTCGAAAAGTGGCCGTCCTTCGCCATGCAGAAAAACCGATAATTGGGTCCCGCGATCTTGAGGCGTGATAATTTCGAACGAGCTTTCTACTTCCTTATCAATTTCCTGCAGGATAAACTCTAAATAGGAGACTATAAGATTTCGTTTCTTGATCAGTGCCTGCATTCCTACCTCTTCAAACATTTCAAGGGAGGCCAGATATGGTGCTACTGCCAAAACAGGGGCATTACTAATTTGCCATGCATCTGCGGTTTCCATTGGATCGAACTCCGGCTGCATCAAGAAGCGTGTTTCTTTCTTCGTTCCCCACCACCCCTCAAAACGTGGAATGTCTCGCCTATTTAAATAACGTTCATGCACGTAGATGCCAGAAGCATTTCCGGGCCCGCTATTCATATATTTATAACTGCACCAGGCAGCAAAATCTACATCCCAATCGTGAAGCTGAAGTTGAATGTTTCCTACTGCATGGGCCAGATCCCACCCTACCATAGCTCCGGCCTCCTTACCGGCGCGAGTAATGGTCTTCATATCGAAAACCTGCCCATTGTAATAATTGACACCCCCAATCAGGACCAGGGCAAGTTCATCTCCTATTTCATTTATTTTGGCCAGCACATCCTCTGTACGCCAAAAATTTTCACCTTCTCGCTTTTTGATCTCCACCAGGGTATCAGAAATTTCCAGTTTATGGAACTTAATCTGACTTTGAAACATATACTGATCTGACGGAAAAGCCTTTTCCTCACATAAGATCTTATAGCGTTTTTTAGTTGGTCTGTAAAAAGAAACCATGAGCAGATGAAGATTAACTGTCAGGGAATTCATGACGGATATCTCAGCAGGTTTGGCACCTACAACTTTTGCCAGGGGTTTGGCAAGACGTTCATGATAATCCCACCATGATCTCTCAGCGTAGAAGTGCCCTTCCACAGCCAACTCCCTCCAATCTTTCATGATCTCATCTACAAAAGCCTTGGTCCTCTTAGGTTGCAATCCGAGTGAGTTTCCGGTAAAATAAATTACTTCTGAACCATTTACCTTCGGAAAATGAAACTCTTTCCTATAAGGCGCCAAAGCATCTTGCGAATCGAGTTCACGGGCAAAGGACAAGGTGTTCTGAAACTTCATAGACATCTTTTTCGCAAAAATACAACACTCCTCTTAAATTAACTGCCTATGCTTGTGATTCATGGTTATCCGAAGAAATTCGCATCTCAATAATATGCTTCTTGAACCCTACTTTTTCATAGGCAATAATAGCCGGATCTACTTCCACGATCTTCCCATTGATACCCTGTCCCCTGTATTCAGCGAGGGTATACATAAACCCAAGATACGCGTATTGCTCATGATCCAGATACGATCTTGCGGTTTTGGCAATACCGAACCCTGAACTTACAATTTGCCCGTCTACCTCGGCAACCACAACCATTGCCTCTTTATTTGTTATAAACTCTTTTAGGTCATAGTAATGAAGATGGCCTGTGCGAATGGTGGGATCAAATGGGCGTTCAGCTTCGATAAGCGCCTGTTCAAACTGAAGCAATGTTGCTAAATCACTCTCAACGGCTTCCCGAATACGGACATTTTTCATAATAGTTAGGATAATGATGGCTCCAACAAAGTAGGCCAAAAAGCCTATTTTTACAAAAAGAAAAGCATGCATTTTCTGTCGGAAACATTGCAGGAGTACATCACCAGTCATTCAGAGGATGAACCCTTCTATTTAACTGAGCTTAGCAGGGAGACTCATTTGAAAGTGATACAGCCCAGAATGATAACGGGCCATTATCAGGGCAGAGTGCTCAGTATGCTGTCTAAAATTATCGGACCAATAAATATCCTGGAAATTGGGACCTATACGGGCTATTCGGCCTTGTGCCTGGCAGAAGGTCTAACTCCTAATGGAAGGCTTCACACCATAGACATTAACGAAGAATTGGCGGGAATCCAAAAAAAGTATTTTGACAAGTCCGGATTTTCTGACCTGATTTGCCAACATACAGGGGATGCCTTGCAAATTATTCCTTCTCTTCAGCTGAAGTTCGATCTTGTATTTATTGATGCAGAGAAAAAGGAGTATCCCCGTTATTTTGAAGCTGTTTTACCCAAGACCAGAAAAGGTAGTATCATCTTATCAGATAATGTACTCTGGTCTGGCAAGGTGGTTGAAGCATTAGAAGTTAACGACAAGGCAACCAAAGCTCTACTGGAATACAACCAAATGCTAAAGGAGGACCCAAGGGTGGAGACGGTTATGCTTCCTATAAGAGACGGTCTAACCCTAAGTAGGGTACTATAAATAGATGGTAGATCTTGTAAAAAGACACGGCCATTAGCAAGCCCACCAAGGCGCCTGCAATCAGATCTAATGGGTAATGCACCCCTACATAGATCCTGCTCAGAGAAAAAAGTAGTGGCCATAGATAAAAAATATAAACCCATCTCAATTTTTTACGAAGAAAAAGGACAATCAGGGTAGTAATGGCAAAAGAGTTTGCCGCATGTCCCGAGAAAAAACTATAGTCAATTGGGTTAATAAGTATACGGATAAAGGCACTGATCTCTTCGTTGTTATTGGGACGAAGCCTGGCAATAAGGTTCTTGGTGAGATCCATAAAGACCATGACAAAACCAAATAATAACACTGTCATAAGGATCATGGCGATCGCCTCTTTTTTTGGATATTTTAGTAGAAGTAGCAGGAAGAATAGAATAAATAATGGGATCCATGTAGTAGTATGGGTTACCAAAGACCAAAACCCGTCATATTCTTCTATTCCAAGGCTATTTAAGTAGATAAAGGTATCGCGGTCCCATTGTAATAGCCTTTCCCACATACGCGCGTTTACTTTCTTTTGATAGTCCCGGAAACATCCTCAATATTCTTTTTCACCTGATTCATTTCCTTTTTTATATCGTCCGCAATGCTGGTATCTATTCCCTGTTTCTCAGCACTTTTCTGGATCTCCTGCTTAATATCTTCCGTGGCATCCTTTAATTGTCGCATCCCTTTTCCCAGCCCTTTGGCGATACCGGGAATCTTATCGGCGCCAAAGACCATGACGACAATAAACATGATGAAGAAGATCTCTGCACCACTAATAAATAAAATTACCATCGATTGCATACTACAAATATAATCAAGTTTAGAACCCTTTTATAAAATAAAAAAGTCCCAACCAAAAATAGTCAGGACCATTTCATATATACATAACGAAAATTATTCTCCTTTAATACTTTCCTTAAATTGATTGAATTCTGAAGGAGTTTCCTTTTTTGGCCAGCTGTTGTTAGTTACGTCTATATCGGCCGTTTCTCCCTTCGGATCCACTACGATCCCAACGATCTCTTGTTGAGAAGAGATCACTCTTTTTACCTCAGTATCATTTTTCCTCCAAATTTCGGGTGGATAGGTAACAGTTTCCGAACTGCCATCGTCATAGGTATACTCTACAATTAAAGGCATTGGTATACCCCCCGGTTTATTAAAGGTTATTTCATAAAAGAATTTTGGTTCTTTTGCCGTAGTCCTTTCCTCAGCCGTCATGTTGTCCATCATAAATTCCTTTAATGGTACAGATAATTCGCTCGGTGCCATGCCAGTCATAGCTGGGTCGAAATCTTCATTATCAGCATCAAGCAGGTATACTAGTGGACGGAGGTCGGCTTGGGTTAAATTTCTGGCTGTCATATATTCCTGCATTTTCTTGCCAGGTTTATTGCTTACATAATATTTTTTTACTCCTTTCACTCCAATATCTACATAATCCGTAGTGTAGAACCAGCTTCTCCAGAACCAATCCAGATCTACGGCAGAAGCATCTTCCATAGTACGAAAGAAATCTTCGGGAGTAGGATGTTTAAACATCCAGCGTTTAGAATACGTCTTAAATGCATGATCGAACAATTCTCTTCCCATAACCGTTTCCCTGAGGATATTCAAAGCCGTAGCCGGTTTAGCATACGCATTTGGCCCCAGTTGATACACGTTTTCAGGATTTGCCATGATAGGAGCAATGGTGCTTTGATCGCCACTCATATAGGGAACTATCTTGGAAGGATCCCCTCTTCTCGAAGGGTACTTTTCATTTGGAGCAATAACTTCCGGGAAAGCCTCACCAAATTCCTGCTCCGCCAAATACTGCACAAATGTGTCTAGACCTTCGTCCATCCAAGCCCATTGGCGCTCATCAGAATTTACGATCATAGGAAAGAAATTATGCCCTACTTCATGTATGATAACACTGATCATTCCATATTTTGTCCTTTCAGAATAAGTCCCATCTTCATTAGGTCTTCCGTAGTTCCAGCAGATCATTGGGTATTCCATCCCCTGATTCTTAGCATGCACGGAAATGGCCTTGTGATATGGATAATCGAAAGTATGAGATGAATATGATTTTAAAGTACTGGCAACAGCCTTGGTGGATAATTCTTCCCATAAAGGATTCCCTTCCTTTGGATAAAGAGACACAGCCATCACGTCTTTATTTCCGATCCTAACTGCCTGCATATCCCAAATGAATTTCCGTGAGGTAGCAAAACCGTAATCGCGTACATTCTCAGCTCTGAACTTCCAGGTCTTTTTCTTCTCAGAAAATCCTTTCTCGGCAGCTTCTGCCTCTGCCTGCGTTACTATAAGAACAGGCTTGTCATAAGTCCTCTTAGCTTGCTCATATCGCTTTAACATTTCCTTGCTAAAAACATCCTTTCGGTTAATCAACACTCCTGTAGCATCAAGGATATGGTCTGCAGGAACAGTAATGTTCACATTGTAATTGCCAAAAGGAAGTGCAAATTCACCACCTCCCCAGAATTGATGGTTTTGCCACCCTTCCACATCACTATATACGGCCATTCGTGGAAAAAATTGGGCAATGACGTAGGCTCTGTTTCCATCTTTTTCGAAGTATTCATATCCTGAGCGGGCACGGTCTATGGTATGATTAGGGATATTATACCACCATTTTATATCAAATGACACTTTTTCTCCGCTTTTCAATGGACTGGCCAGGTCTACCCTCATCATAGTTTGATTAATAGTATAAGGAAGTGGATTGCCATTAGTGTCCTGCACGTACTCTATTTTAAAGCCTCCATCGAATTTTTCATTTATAAATTCCTTAGAAAAAGCGTCGGGTACATAGCCATCTTTAATGCCATTTCCGTTTCTTAAGGGTGACTTTGAATCTTTGGCTCTAACATTTTGGTCTAATTGCAACCAGAGAAATTCGAGTGCCTCCGGAGCGTTGTTATGATAGGTTATAGTTTCTTTCCCATAAATCCTGGCATTCTTATCATCGAGCTCAATATCCATCTTGTAATCGGCTTGTTGTTGATAATAGCTAGGACCCGGTGTCCCGGAAGCAGACCTGTACATATTGGGAGTAGCAAACTCTTCATACATCTGCTTGAATTTGCTTTGATTTAAATGTCCCGGGTCACGTTCTTTGGCAGTCTCCACCTGTGCAAAAAGGACCGAAACAAATAGTATTAAACCTGCGGTTGCATAAAATCTTAATTTGTCCATAAATAAGTATTGATTTGAAAATTTCCCGGCGCGGAAATTAGGATATTTTAAGGAGTTTATTCCAAGTAGCTCAGAAGTTTAACATTCCTTTATTACTTTCCCTAATGAGCACAAAACTCTTTTTCTTTTTAAGAATTTCAAAATGAAGAATATTCTTTTGTTCTTCAAAAACATCCATCAAAAGTTCATTCTGAATTTCAATAGAATTTAATAGCTCTATTGAAATTTCAGGGATCTCCAGAAAACATACCATGATATCATTGTCGTACTTCTTTCCAAGGAACTTATACCGGGCTGGCTCCCCGTTGATCTTCACCTGGAATTTGGCATTCAGATATTTCTCTATATACACTTCTGCATTTATAAATTCTTCAGGAGTGCCTAACAAGGTCGTCACATCATAGCGTTCTTCCAAAGCTTTTTCAAAATCGTCGATAAAAACGCGACTGGTTATCTGTAATGCCTTCCCTTTATCATAGTACTCTATGTTGGTAACGCTTACATAAAACTTATGCACTCCTATGACCATAAATAGAGGCAACATCAATAAGAAAAGTCCTTTTATTCCAGCTTGCATATTAATAGTTTTGATACATTGAGAGCAATTCGCGTGCCATATAAATTTACTCCAGGCGATTATTTTTTCGATAGTCCCTGCTCTTAAGAACCAGCAGATTAAGGATCTTTATATGGTCCTCAGTTGCCACAATAGAATCGAAGTTTTCATCTACCTCGCAATAGTACATAAAATCTGCTATGCTCGCTTCCGGGATTCCCAGGCGTTTTACAAAAATGCTATCGGGATAATAATTTCGAACCCGCTGCGAAAGCAAATACTTCTTATCGCGGGCCACTCTTTTCTTAAGCATTTTAGTACGACCTGAAATGGCATTGATCAATGGATTAAAAGGGATACTGGTCAACATTCCTATAGAGAATGGTCCTAAGGATGCTTCACGCAGCAAACGTTCGCTTTGCATCATTGGTTTCACGTAGGCGTTTGGTAAACCTAAGGTAGAAGCGGTAACTACAGGATCTATCTTCATTTGTTGCATATCCCGAATCAGGTCTCCACTGAGATTATAGGGTCTTACCACCACCTCATCTAACTCATTTACAAATTCTTCCAACCTGATATAAGCCATTTTGCTTTCGAGGATTGAAGCAGAGATCACAAGGCTTTTACGCTTGTATTGTACAGCCGAAAACAAAAGAGTGTCCCCCATGGTCACATCGATGGTAAATCGGCCTTCCTCGTCCGAAATGGTCGCCTTCCCGGCGGAAGTATTCATAATATGTACGTCTGGTATCCCCTTGGAATCGAATATAACCCTGCCTTCCAGAGATTTAATGAAATAAGACTGTGCCGATAGCAGATGAAAGGCTAAAAAGAAGCACAGGAAAAAACAATTATTCTTCCACATTGAGTCCTTTTCTGAATTCCATACTTTGGGTTACGAGAAATTCAATGAGCTGAAATTCATTATCCTTGCGCAGCAATGATTGGGCCGGTAGCTGGCCATCACAGTACAAGAGAAAAGCATCTATTTTATCCTGGGGTAACTGCAGATCCTGAACGAAAAAATCGTCATTGTAGACTTGCCTTAAAACTTCACTTACCTTTAGCGGTGTTCTGGTTTCTCCCGTATCTTTGGACGTAGACAGGAATAGCGCTTTAAAAATATTGACAAAATTAACCCCGTCCTGCATTCCTCTTACCGTAGGGTCTAGTGCTATATTTTGAACCTCTCCGGTAGCATCGGTCTCATAGGTGTATTGCTTAAACTCTTCATTTTGTAATTGCAGGAATTTTTTCTGATTCTCGGGACTCACCGTAACCTCATCGAGTTCAGTTACCTTTTCATCCACCTCCACTACAAGGCGGTTTTTGACCAGCATTTCCATTGTTACTTTTAAGATCTCTATCTGGTAGTTAATGGCCGTAAAAACCAATTCATCACCTTCCTTTACATTGATAAGGAACTCTCCTTTTTCATTGGTGATCGTAGCCTTCTCAGCGGTAGTATTGATGACATTTTCATTAGGTACAGGGACGTTTCTATACATCACCTGGCCTCGTAGTGGTCGCCTGTCATCCGTTTGGGCATACCCCACTGTTATAAATAATAATACAGGTAATAAGAAAAGGAACTTTTTCATAGGAATTATTAGGTTTGTGAAAAGGTACTTCAAGGCCATGTTTACCATATTCACCATGTTTTGATAAAGAAAAAATAAGTTGGCCGCATAAAAAAATAATCTGCCATTAAACTTATGTTAAAAAGCGCAGCAATCACGCTTTTTTCGGTGTAAATAATGAATAAAATGGCAAAAATACAGCCTGCCTGCTTTCTTCAGGGAAGTTTAAGAGTGGTTTATCTTATAAATTCGTATTTCGGGGTATATGTGTTAGTCCAATACGGATATAATCCTACTTTTGTAAATACCATTTTCCCTTTGTAAATTAATTACGATGAAACTGAAATTACTACTGTTTGTTGCGTTATCGGTATTGTCTACCACGCTTTATTCGCAAATAAAGATTGGGGACAATCCACAAAACCTCGATCCCGCTTCAGTACTCGAACTGGAAAGTACGAATAGGGTTTTTGTCATTACCCGTATCACTACAGTAGAAATGAATGCAATAAACCCTTTGCAGGGTGCCATGATCTACAATACAGATGAACAATGTCTCTACTATTTTGATGGCACAGAATGGATCAACCTTTGTGACGCCCTCCGCCTTACGTTTACTGCAGATCCAATTTTCAATGATTACAGTACCATTGTTATTACCGAAAGTGAGGATAATGTAAATTTTGAGGTTCGGGAGATTCGCGGGCAGAATATTGTTGATTTTACAATCACCAGTGTTGATATTCAAAACAACGCGATTACCTCTTCTAAACTGGCGCCCGATTCCGTTGGGAATGAAGAATTACAGGATAACACTGTCTCTGATGCCGAGATAGACTATGCACAGGTTACTTTAAATGATTTTACTAATGATGCCGGCTTTATTACGAGTGCGTCTATCGTAAGTGCAGATGTTGGGAATACTATTATTGCAGGTTCTGATAATGGGGCGTTTTATGACGTTACTCCGGTACAAAATGCACTCGATGCTCTGGATGTAGCTGTTACTACAATTTCACTGATAGACAATGGGGATGGTACTTATAATTTTTCAGATTCTGTTGGGAACATTCAGCTTATTACCACCAATGGACTTACGGTGACCAATACTGTGGCAGGCAACCTTATTGCGACGGTAACCCTGGCGGACGGGACAACCCTAAATATAAATGAGACCATTACCAGCCTAACAGATAATGGAGATGGCCTCATTACCTACACCAAAGAAGATGGTAGTCAGGAAACTGTGGCCAAGGCAGATATTACAGATCTGGGAGATGGCACCTATACGTTTACCAATAATGATGGTTCGGATGTAACCCTCAATACCAATGGCCTTACGGTGACCAATACCGTTCCCGGAAATTTAATTGCCACCCTCACGCTGGCCGACGGAAGCAGTAATGCTGTGAATGAAACAATTACGAGCCTGATCGATAATGGAGATGGATTCATAACCTATACTAAGGAAGATGGCACCCAGGAAACAGTTGCCAAAGCAGATATTACTGATCTGGGAGATGGTACCTATACGTTTACTAATAATGACGGTTCGGATGTAACCCTAAATACCAATGGTCTTACGGTGACCAATACAGTGGCTGGTAATCTTATTGCCACCCTCACCCTGGCTGACGGAAGCAGTACGGCTGTGAATGAAACGATCACAAGCTTAATTGACAATGGAGACGGCTTTGTCACCTTCACAAAGGAAGATGGCACTCAGGATATCGTAGCCAAGGCTGATATTACAGATAATCTTGACGGCACCTATACGTTTACCAATAATGACGGTACAGATGTAACAATCAATACCAATGCCATCAGTAACCCGTATGATAATACCATTTCCGGCCTGGCCGCCTCCAATGTTCAGGAGGCCATAGATTTGGTAAGTACTGCAGTGGCGGGAGGTTCTGATGACCAGGTAATTTCCACCGATGGAACTCCGGGAAATATTGATCTTGAAGATGGTACTTATACTAAGATAGAAGAAGATGTCGAAAGTAATAAGGAAGATTAGTATAGGTTCTGACTATAAGAACGATGCAATGCATTATTCTATAGGTCAACAAGTATATGGAGGTCATATTATATCTCATATATTGTTAGACGAGAAAGACAATTCATATAATATACATATAAAAAAAAACAACGAGATTATGCCATGGAAGAAGTTTAATTCTAACATGGCTATATCTGTTGAATATGATTTAGAATATTAATGAATGCTTTATATGACTTTATTGTAAAACCAATAGGTGAAAAATACAATAATACAGTAAAAGTCGGATAAAGTTATAATACATCAAAATGTATTTAGAACTTTTTACGATATGAAAGGTAAAAAGAAAAAAAGTAGATCTTTTTTAAAAGATAATTATTATCTTTGTGCTTTAGACCAAATATATTTATATAAAAATAATAACGGTTGGAACTCTATTAATAATAGATGTTTTATACAACCTATAAAAGACAATCAAGATCTAACGGTAGATAAAGAAAGAAGCCTTATTGGTATATTAAAATATGGTAATAGTTCTTTAGAAGCGCTTAAAATAAACCCAGGAGACGTAGTAGGCTTTAAGCCAAACGGTGAATGGGAATTTTTAATAGATAACGAACGTCTTTATTGTATGAAATCAAATGATATTGTAATTAAGTATGAACGTAAAGGAGACGAAGAAAAATATAATCCAAGCTGGGCGCAAAGCGGTTGAAGAGCTAATTAAAGTAGCTAAAGAACCTATTGTAGATTCAGATGATGATATCTCTGCAGACAGACTTAAAAACGCCGCAGCTACAAAAAAACTTGCTATATTCGATGCTTTTGAAATATTAACTAGAATAGAAAACGAGCAAGAGCTGTTAGAAGATAAACCTAAAGAAGTTAAGAAAGAAAAAACTTTTAGAGGGTTTGCAGAAGGGAGGTCTAAGTAATGTACGAGCAAACGTTATACAAAGTACTAAATGACTATATAAAACCGCATGCTATAGCTAAAATGAATAAGGCTAAAAAGTGGAAGTATGGTTATAATGAAGATTATGATCTTGTTGTTATCAGTAAAACTGGTGAGATAGGTGAGATATACGAAATACAAAATCTTAAGATAGCTTTACCTAAAGCTAAAAACGTAAAAAAATTTGAAGGTAATAAGTGGCAATATACAGAATATCCTAAAGAACTTAAAAAAATAAAGTCTGTGTTCGATTGGGAGGAATACCCAGTAGACTTTAAGGAAAAATGGTATGATTACATCGATAATGAATTTAATAAAAGAGAACAAGGGTTTTGGTTCTATAATAAAAGCGTGGCTACTTACGTTACTGGTTCTCACTATATGTACTTGCAGTGGAGCAAAATTGACGTTGGGAAACCAGACTTTAGGGAATCAAACAGATTATTCTTTATATTCTGGGAGGCTTGTAAAGCCGACGCACGATCTTATGGAATGTGTTATCTTAAAAACAGACGTTCCGGATTTTCTTTTATGTCTTCAGCAGAAACCGTTAACGTGGCGACAATTACGTCAGATGCACGGTACGGTATCTTGTCTAAGTCTGGCCCCGATGCTAAGAAAATGTTCACGGACAAGGTTGTACCAATATCAGTCAACTACCCGTTCTTCTTCAAGCCAATACAGGACGGTATGGACAGGCCCAAAACAGAGCTTGCCTATAGAGTACCAGCCACTAAGTACACCAGGCGTAAGCTTGAAACCAACGAAAAGCTTCAAGAACTTGACGGGCTCGACACAACGATCGACTGGAAAAACACGGGGGACAACTCGTAC
>NZ_CAMYKH010000083.1 GCF_947258935.1 uncultured Muriicola sp. | reverse complement strand
ATACTGGAACAATCATACAAACTATCGAAGGAATTAATACGTGTTCAATAAGTTGCAAAGCCGTTACTTTATTGGCGATCCATAACATGGTAGTCGTGACATCCCCAATAGGAGACCAGGCTCCACCGGCATTTGCTGCAATAATGATCATACCGGCAAACCAAAGTCTCAATTCACGATCCTTTATTACTTTTTGCAATATAGTAACCAATACGATGGTTGCTGTTAGGTTATCTATAATGGCCGAAAGAATAAAGGCCAAAATGGAAAAAAGCCATAGTAATTTTGATTTCTTCTTGGTACGTATATAACCTTTTATTGTTGCGAAACCATCAAAATAATCTATGATCTCAACAATCGTCATAGCCCCCAAAAGAAATACCAATATCTCTGCTGTTTTCCCCAGATGATGAAGGAGCATTTCATCTAAATGGGAGGGTTCCAATTCCTTGAGAGTTGTGTTTACCTCAAAAACAGGCATATGGGTTAAAGCAATGATCGCCCATAGAATGGCCATCATCGCCAAAGCGGGAATGAGCTTATCTATTTTTAAATTGTGTTCTAAGGTAATTGCCAAATATCCTGTAATGAAGATGATAATGATAATGGTTTCCATACTAGTTGGTGTTTATAGTAGTTGTTTAAGTGCTATTTCAAAAGCGGTCTTGCTTAAATTGATTTTAGTAGGATTTTGCCTAAAGATATTCAAAATTGCTTTCCGAATGACATCCGAAGTATCATTAAATATCAATTCATCATCCATGGCTACCCTTCCTTCCATAAAATATGCAAAAACCCGGGCCATTCCACAATTGGAAACAAAGTCCGGAATAAGACTAACTCTTTCATCTGTATATTCCATGATAGGCCCAAAAAATATCTCTTTATCAGCAAAGGGTACATTGGCTCCGCAAGAAATAACCTCCAGTCCGGATTCTATCATTTCGGAGATCTGTTCCTGAGTGATCAATCTGGAAGCGGCACAAGGTGTAAAGATCTCTGCAGATAAACTCCAGATCCGCTCATTCATTTCCGAAAATGGGATCATCTTATCCGGATCGGCAATAAGCGTATTCCCTTTTTTATGGAGAAAAAAGGTTTTGATCTCATCGAACGAAAATCCATTTTCATTTATTACGCCACCCTCCCGGTCTATGACCCCAACCACTTTAGCACCCATTTGTGCCAGATAAAAGGCGGCCGCTGCTCCTACATTCCCAAAACCTTGTACCACAGCCTTTTTTCCAATGACAGATCCTCCGGAGATATTGTAATAATGCTTTACAGCTTCAGCAACACCAAATCCGGTGATCATGTCCGCTACTGTATATTTTTGACTTGTATCCGGAGAGTACATAGAACTTTCCAATACTTTGATAACTCCAAGACGCAATTGCCCAATTCGGTTGATCTTATCTGCCTCTGTAGGCTTAAAATGCCCGTTAAATACCCCTTCCTGCGGATGCCATACACCTGCATCCTCAGTAATAGGGATCACTTCATGGATCTCATCAACATTGAGGTCGCCCCCTGTCCCGTAATAACTTTTCAGCAAGGGAGCCACTGCACTGTACCAGCGTTCTAAAACCCCTTTCTTTCTTGGATCATGAGGATTAAAATTTATTCCCGATTTGGCTCCTCCTATGGGTGGACCAGATACTGTAAATTTTACTTCCATGGTTTTGGCAAGAGACAATACTTCATTCATATCGAGCCCTTCGCGCATTCTTGTGCCACCACCGGCGGCTCCTCCGCGTAGTGAGTTTATGACCGTCCAACCTTCGGCTTCCGTTTCCGGGTCCTTCCAGTTAAAAACTATTTCAGGTGCTTTATTTTCGTACTTCTTTAAAAGATCTTTCATTAAGGATAAGGATTATACTATGAGTCATTCATTGAAAACAGGCCATCCAAGGCCCTCGCTTTAAATCAAATTTTTAATTGAAGCTAATGCTGTCTCATAATTCCAATACGCTTTCTAACGCTTTAAATTCACCTTGCAACAAATATAAAAATATTGACGGGGTATAAAAGTATTTTATAAGAGCGTAGTTCTAAACTTTGAAAAAGATGTTTTGTGGTATTCTCAAATTGACGGTATAATCATTGAATAATTTCCAATCAAGATGTATATTTGTAGGCCTTTTTTAACAATACACTAAGTACTATGGATTTTACACTTTCGGAAGAACAATTGATGATTCAACAGGCAGCCCGCGATTTTGCCCAACAGGAACTTCTGCCCGGAGTCATTGAAAGAGACGAAGCACAAAAATTCCCGACAGATCAGGTAAAAATGATGGGGGATTTGGGATTTATGGGGATGATGGTAGATCCAAAGTACGGCGGAAGCGGACTAGACACATTATCCTATGTACTGGTCATGGAGGAGCTATCAAAGGTAGATGCCTCCGCCTCCGTTATTGTTTCGGTAAATAATTCCCTGGTATGCTGGGGGTTAGAAACTTTTGGCACGGAGGAACAGAAGCAAAAATATTTAACAAGATTAGCTACCGGAGAGATTATTGGAGCATTTTGCCTGTCTGAACCGGAAGCCGGAAGTGATGCCACCTCACAAAAAACGACTGCCATTGACAAAGGTGATCACTACCTGCTGAATGGCACTAAGAATTGGATCACCAATGGCAACTCTGCCGATGTATACCTGGTCATTGCTCAAACAGATGTTAAAAAAGCACATAAAGGGATCAATGCACTGATCGTTGAAAAAGGCATGAAGGGATTTGAAATAGGTCCAAAAGAGAACAAATTGGGCATTCGAGGAAGTGATACACATTCACTGAATTTCAATGATGTAAAGGTCCCAAAAGAAAATAGGATAGGTGAAGACGGATTCGGTTTTAAATTTGCTATGAAAACCCTGGCAGGTGGAAGAATTGGGATCGCAGCACAGGCATTAGGTATTGCAGCAGGGGCCTACGAAATGGCCAGGAAGTATTCCAAGGAACGAAAAGCTTTTGGTACTGAAATTAGTAATCATCAGGCCATTGCCTTTAAGCTGGCTGACATGCATACACAAATTGAAGCAGCACGTTTTCTGGTTTATAAATCCGCATGTGACAAGGATAACCATGTAAACTATGATTTATCTGGCGCCATGGCTAAACTATACGCTTCACAAGTAGCCATGGAAACAACCGTTGAGGCAGTTCAGATTCACGGTGGGAATGGTTTTGTAAAGGATTATCACGTAGAGCGATTCATGCGAGATGCGAAGATCACTCAGATATATGAGGGCACTTCTGAAATTCAAAAGATCGTTATTTCGAGGAGCATTTTAAATTTATAAAATCTAATTACTTTCTTTTAGCACAACAATCTCAAAGACATTGTTTTTACAATTACAAAAGACCCCCCATTTGGGTCTTTTCTTGCAAAAGAGCATTATTAAAATCCCATTTAATAAGCGATTTAAAAAGCATATTGCATATTTTTCAACGAATTATTTAAAACGTTGTATTTTTTCTACTATCCATAGCTAAAACATAGATGAATCTCGGTCATTTTGGTATTTTTGAGTAAATACGAAAATAGATGTTGAAGAAGCAAGGATTGTATTTGCCGGAGTTTGAACACGACAACTGTGGTGCAGGTTTTATTTGCAGCCTGAAAGGAAAAAAATCGAATGACATTATTCATAAGGCCCTCGAAATTCTAGACAAATTAGAACACAGGGGTGCCGTAAGTGCCGATGGAAAAACCGGCGATGGCGCCGGGATCCTTATAGACATCCCACATCTTTTTTTCCAGGAAGAATGCTCTTTTGAACTACCCGAACCCGGGGTCTATGCCGTAGGTAATGTTTTCCTGCCAAAAAAGGCGAATCAGCGTGATTATTGCATCTCAGTATTTGAATCAGAAATTAAAAGACAGGGGTTGCATTTATTGGGGTGGAGAGATGTCCCTGTCAATACCTCAGTTCCCGGGCGTATTGCTTCAGAAACTGAGCCTTTTGTAAGACAGGTATTTATTGCAAAGGAAAATGAGAAGCAGGATTTCTTCAATTTCAATCTCAAACTATTTATTGCCAGAAAGGTAACGGAGCATACCATCATTAACTCTAAACTTTCTGAAAGCAAATTCTTTTACTTACCCAGCCTCTCAACAAAAATTATAATTTTCAAAGGGCTACTGATGCCCCAGGACATAAAAAGATATTACACGGATCTTATGGATCCCAGAGTAGTTACCAGGCTTGCGCTGGTGCACCAGCGGTTCTCAACCAACACCTTTCCTACATGGGACCTGGCACAACCTTTCCGTTCTATGTGCCACAATGGGGAGATCAACACCCTGCGGGGCAATGTATCTCGTATGCGATCTAGGGAAGGGCTCATGGAAAGTCCGTTTTTTGGGCCAGAGATTAAGAAAATTTTACCTGTAATCCTTCCCGGAAAATCGGATTCTGCTACCATGGACATGGTCGTTGAATTACTATTGATGACAGGACGGTCCTTGCCGGAGGTAATGATGATGCTGGTCCCCGAAGCATGGGAAAAAAATACAGAAATGTCTGAAGCCAAAAAGGCTTTCTACGAATATAACTCCTGCGTAATGGAGCCATGGGATGGTCCGGCCTCTATTCCCTTTACTGATGGCAACTACATAGGAGCCGTTTTAGACAGGAATGGACTTCGACCTTCGCGTTACTCGGTAACTAAGGATGGCTACGTGGTCATGTCTTCTGAAACAGGGGTTCTTGATATTGCACCCGAAAATATTGAACTTCATGGTCGTTTGGAACCAGGTAAAATGTTCCTGGTGAATATGGAAGAAGGCCGCATCGTTAATGACGAAGAAATAAAAGAGGAAATAGCACAAAGACATCCCTATAAAAAATGGCTCGATAAAAACTTAATGCACCTCAGGGATATTCCCTATAATGACTGCCCACTTTTTATTGGCGAGGAATCTGTGGAAAAAAGGAAAGCGGTTTTTGGATATACTCTGGAAGATATAAATACTATTGTCCTTCCTATGGGAAAAACTGCGAAAGAACCTATAGGATCTATGGGGTCTGATACGCCTATCGCAGTATTGTCTGAACGCCCTCAATTGCTCTATAATTATTTTAAGCAATTGTTTGCCCAGGTAACAAACCCGCCTCTCGATGGTATCCGTGAAGAACTGATCACAGACATTAGCCTAACCCTTGGTACGGACTTAAATATCTTTGAAATTTCCGAACGGCATTGTAGAAAATTAAAGATCCAGAACCCGGTGATCTCTAAAGAGGATCTGGATAAAATTAAGAATTACGATGCCAGCCCGGATTATAAAGTAGTATCAATTCCAATTTTATATGATGTTCAGAGAGGACACAATGGCTTGGAAGAAGCATTGGAGTCAATTTTAACTCAGGCGTCCAGGGCCATAGACGATGGTGCCAATATCATCATCCTGTCTGATAGATTCATAAGCGAGCAGAAAGCTCCAATCCCAGCATTGTTAGCTTGTTCTTATGTAAATAGTGGCTTACAGGCTGCAGGAAAACGCTCCAATTTAAGTATCATCATAGAATCGGCTGAACCAAGGGAAGTTCATCATTTTGCCTTATTGTTTGGTTTTGGCGCAAGCGCCATCAATCCGTATTTGGTAAACGAGATCATTGGAGAACAAATTGAAGAGAACGACATCACAGAATTTTCTTTTGATGAAGCTATTAAGAATTACAACAAAGCGATCGGGAAAGGCATCCTTAAAGTGATGAATAAGATCGGGATCTCTACACTCAATTCATATCGCGGCTCCCAGATGTTCGAATGTATTGGGCTTAATACCAATGTTGTAAACACTTATTTTCCAAATACACCTACACGTATTCAGGGAATTGGACTGTATGAGATAGAAAAGGAGATCGCAAAGAGGCATCAAAATGCCTTTGTCAAAAAACATGTGGCTGCAACGCTCGATCTGGAAATTGGAGGCGAATACCGTTGGAGGAGAGATGGTGAAAAACATATGTTCAATCCCCTGTCCATAGCTAAGCTTCAGAAATCTGTAAGAAACAACGAACCCAATACTTACAAAGAATTCGCCGGAATGGTGAATGAGCAATCTAAGGATCTTATGACCATCCGCGGATTGTTCGAGTTTGCAAATTATGACCCTATTCCTTTGGAAGAAGTAGAATCCTGGACAGAAATTGTAAAGCGCTTTAAAACAGGGGCTATGTCTTATGGATCCATTAGTAAGGAGGCTCATGAAAATCTAGCTATTGCAATGAACCGTATTGGCGGTAAAAGCAACTCAGGTGAAGGTGGTGAAGATGCGGAGCGTTTTTATAAGAATCAAACCGGAGATTGGCGAAATAGTGCCATAAAACAAGTTGCCTCCGGGAGATTTGGCGTAACCTCCAATTACCTGACTAATGCACAGGAGATACAGATAAAGATGGCACAAGGAGCAAAACCCGGCGAAGGCGGGCAACTTCCCGGCCCTAAGGTAAATCCTTCCATCGCCAAAACAAGGAATTCTACCCCTTATGTAGGACTGATCTCTCCTCCACCGCATCATGATATTTACTCAATTGAAGATCTGTCACAGCTTATATATGATCTTAAATCTGCTAACAGAGAAGCACGTATCAATGTAAAACTTGTTTCAGAAGTGGGAGTTGGGACAGTTGCAGCAGGGGTTGCCAAGGCGAAAGCCGACGTGATCCTTATTTCCGGGTTTGATGGAGGAACCGGCGCTTCGCCCCTAACCTCACTTAAACACGCCGGCCTGCCATGGGAATTGGGAATTGCTGAAGCACAGCAGACATTGGTAATGAACGACCTTAGAAACCGAATCGTACTAGAGTGCGATGGCCAGCTAAAAACAGGAAGGGATGTGGCTATTGCTTGCTTGCTGGGAGCCGAGGAATTTGGTTTTGCCACGGCACCTTTAGTAGCATCGGGATGTATTATGATGCGTGTATGTCATTTAAATACTTGTCCGGTTGGTATCGCCACCCAAAATCCTGAATTACGCAAGAAGTTTGAAGGGAAGCCAGAACATGTTGTAAATTATATGTACTTCGTTGCACAAGAACTTAGGGAAATTATGGCTCAGTTAGGTTTCAGGACCATAAATGAAATGGTGGGGCAGGTCCAAAAGCTAAACAGGAACAAGGCTATTGACCATTTTAAGGCCAATGGATTGGACTTGAGTCCCATTCTGCATAAAATTGATGTACGGAAGGGTACCAAACTCTACAATACACAAAAACAAGAACACCATGTATCGGACTCCATAGAATTCGAGATCATTGGGAAAGCGCATCCTTCAATATTCAGGAAAGAGAAATCGATTTTGCATTTTCCTATTCATAATACAGACAGGGCTGTAGGTGCCATCATCAGTAATGAGATCTCAAAGATTTATGGAGCAGAAGGACTACCCGATAATACCTTAAAACTGAACTTTACAGGTTCTGCCGGACAGAGCTTTGGAGCTTTTGCCACGCGTGGCCTTACCATGGTGGTAAACGGTAATACCAATGACTATTTAGGAAAAGGACTTTCCGGTGCAAAATTGATCATCAAAATTCCCGAAAAATCGACCCTCAAACCCGAAGAAAATATTATCACCGGCAATGTTACTCTCTATGGAGCCACTTCCGGAGAAGCTTATATTAATGGAAAAGCCGGAGAACGTTTCTGTGTTCGTAATTCTGGTGCCACGGCTGTGGTTGAAGGGATCGGCGATCATGGGTGTGAATATATGACGGGAGGAACGGCCGTTATTCTGGGAGAAGTAGGCCGAAACTTTGGTGCCGGAATGAGCGGAGGTATTGCCTACGTATTGGATCTGCATCAGAACTTTGAAAAACGATGTAATAAAGAGGCCTTGAACCTTCTTAGGGTAGAGGAAGACCGGGATATAGAACTTTTAAAGGGACTTATTGAAAATCATTATAATGCCACGCTAAGTCCGCTGGCACAAAGAATATTGGAGAATTGGGAGCACTACTTACCAAAGTTCATTAAAATATTTCCTGAAGAATACAAGCAGGCTTTGCTTCGTATGGAACAGGAAAAATTACAAACTATTTAGAACGAAATATGGGAAAGACGACAGGATTCTTAGAATACGGAAGAAAGACAGAGCCCTATAAACCGGTAGATAAGCGGGTAAAGGATTTTAAGGAATTTACCCTACCCTTAAAGGAAAAGGAATTAAAAGAACAGGGAGCACGTTGCATGGATTGTGGCATTCCCTTTTGTCATAGTGGTTGTCCTTTGGGAAATTTGATCCCGGATTTCAACGATGCGGTATACCGGGGGAAGTGGGAAAAGGCAGCTCAGATTCTTCATGCCACCAATAATTTCCCGGAATTTACAGGAAGACTATGCCCTGCGCCTTGCGAAGAAGCCTGTGTCTTAGGTATCAATGAAGATCCTGTTTCCATAGAGAATATAGAAAAAAACATTGTGGAGACCGCCTTTAAAAAAGGATGGGTAGTGGCCATGCCCCCGGAAACCAGAACAGGAAAAAAGGTAGCGGTTATAGGATCTGGCCCTGCAGGGTTGGCTGCCGCTCAACAACTCAACAGAGCCGGGCACAGTGTAACCGTTTTTGAGCGAGATGAAAAACCGGGCGGATTGTTACGATATGGTATTCCGGATTTTAAAATGGAAAAACATATTATTGATCGCCGTTTGGAAGTTTTGAAAGAAGAAGGAATTGACTTCAAATGCGGAGTGCATGTAGGGGTAGATATAACCGGAGGGTAGACGGGGTAAAGAAATTTGCACATGAGATTAAGGCTACGGATAAGAATGTCGTGGTTATTGGAGGTGGTGATACAGGTTCAGATTGTATAGGTACTTCCTTTAGACAAGGAGCAAAATCGGTATCCAATTTTGAGATATTGAGTAAACCTACGACTGAAAGACCACAGGACCAGCCATGGCCATTCTGGCCTATGCGTTTGCGAACCAGTTCTTCTCATAAGGAAGGAGTAGAAAGATTTTTTAGTATTTCCACAAAGAAATTCATTGGGGATAAAGATGGAAACTTAAAAGGATTGATCACTTCGGAAGTAGAATGGATCAAGGTTCCTGGCGAACGACCTGTCTTAAAGGAAATTGAAGGAACGGAAAAAGAGTGGCCCTGTGAATTGGTGTTGTTGGCACTTGGTTTTACAGGTTCTGAAATGACGATTGCTGAGCAATTAGGAATAGAGGCCGATGGGCGAACCAATATTAAAGCTTCTGTAAAAGATTATATGACCAACGTTCCCGGTGTATTTGTGGCAGGGGATCAGCGGCGCGGACAATCGCTTATTGTATGGGCCATTTCCGAAGGAAGACAGGCTGCCCATCATATAGATACTTTTCTTATGGGATCTTCTGAACTTCCCCTAAAGGGCGAGGGAGATCTGCCAAGGATTTGATCAGTATAAAATATAGATTGTATGGCCCTTCTTTTTGAAGGGTTTTTTTATTCCTGATAATATATTTGTTGATTAAAACAAAAAAAGGCAGCGACATATTACTGACTGCCCGTGCAAATAATGTGCTGCAAGGGTAGATACAGGAAGTAATCATGCCAAAGGCGTGGGCATTTGTCATGGATTATATGGCATAAAAAAACCCTGAAGTAAAATAGATTTACTTCAGGGTTAAAAAAGGCGGCGACCTACTCTTCCACCTGGTGTGGCAGTACCATCGGCGCTGACGGGCTTAACTTCCCTGTTCGGAATGGAGAGGGGTGGACCCCG
>NZ_CAMYKH010000082.1 GCF_947258935.1 uncultured Muriicola sp. | reverse complement strand
TGAAGCTGTTAAGCGTAAGAGACCCTACCGTCCCGTCCCGATAGCTATCGGGACTAGGAAGGGAATAGGCCGTAATATAAATTTGATTCTTAACATTTATGTCTTGTTAGGTTGAGTGCCTTGTCTGGTCCATTCGTGTAAGGAATTATCCCAAGTGATTTAGAAAGACTAATCCAACAAGCTGGTTTACTCTTCAGCCTGATAGCCTAAACACATCGCATTTCTTTACTTTTTGAAAGGAGATGCATTCATATGTTCCAAAATGGACTTTTTGGCCATGTACAATGCAATAACAAGAGTTAGGATGCCAACAATCCAAACGCCTTTTACCAACTCCATAAATAAGAAATAGTCATACAGGGCATGAATTATTACAGGGATCAAAATGGATAAAAAGATATACACTAATTGAGCTTTCTTCTTGCTTTTCGCCTTGCCCAGATAATACCCCATAATCACTGCAAATACAAAATGGGCTGGCACCGCAGTGACCATTCTCAAGATAGCCAGTGATGCCGAACCCTGTAGTACAAAAGTCAGATTTTCAATAGTCGCAAATCCCATTCCAACAAAAACAGAATAGACTATCCCATCAAAAGGCTCATCAAAATGTTTATTGGGGTAAATGATCAGGATCACCACCAGGAATTTTAAAATCTCTTCGGTCATAGAAACGGTAAGTGCTTCCATTCCTATGTTTAAATAATAGTTCTCAATAGTGTTGGCACTGAGCAGATAGTCTAAAACATTGATGTCTAAAAGAAGGTTTACCCCTCCTAAAATAAATGCTATGGCAAGAAGCCATAAGGGCTCCTTATCTTGCTCATCCAGATTATAAATAAATGCCATAATAAAGAATCCGGGTAAAACAGAGAGGCTTACTAATACCAGGTCATAGATCTTCAGGGTATCAATCAATACTAATGGATATAGTAAGACAACAAATAGTGCCGTGACAATAATGCTAGTAATCAAACTCGTTTTAAGTACCGGGTTCATCAAGTTTTAGAATTTTAATGAGACCATCCATTCGTCAAAAGACCTGTTTTCATTCCCGATTTCAAAAGCTCTCGCCCACCCAAATGAGAAGGTTGAAGACAGATGAGAAAACATAACCAGCTTGGTGTCTACCTGAAAGCCTATATTCCGGAAACTTTCAGAAAGGCCTGTAAATGAAACCTGAGCTGCATCTGTGGTAGCCTCGTAGTTTTTAGTAAATAATCCTCCGGCAAAAACCGTAGCATGAGAATGGGTAGCAAATAAGTTAAAAAATCCAAGTTTTCTGTACCTCAAAGGGGGTAGTGCAAGCTCTAAAGTTGATTTAAAAAAACTCTTTGCAATAATACTTTTCTCCGCATCAAATCTCAAGCCAGCAAAAGAGAACGTCCTTCTGTACATTTTAGACATTGAATTGTCAATGATATTATTTCCAAAGGCTGCAAAACCAAATCGAGTAAATGGATTGACCCTTTTAGTAAAGGAATTCCCGGCAGAACTTCTAATCCAAAAGGAGGCGTGATCAATGGGTAGCTGAAAGCCAAGATCCAGCGCCCCATGGATTCTGGGGAAAAAATTGCCTTCCGTGATTGAATTAGACAGGTTTAAAGAGGTTTTAATCCCTTTTTCTGCATCTACTGCGCCAACTGATCCTTTCAAGTCTCTATACGAAAACGACGTATATACGTTGTAAAAAAGGTTGGTATTAAAATCGTCATCTGCAAAATTGATTTGTTGAAATTCAGGAGATTGATTTAGACCGTAAAAAGCACTGGCACCAAAATTCAAATCGAGGTTTCTGGGATTGTCATTAATCAAGGAGCGATTGTGATCAATACCTATGTTTATTCCTTTTCTGGATCGTTTTGTAGGTCCGAATAAATCATAAAAGTCGGCCTGATTATAATACCCGTAAAAGTCATAGGTGCCCGCTAGAAATCCAGTCAATTTAGCCGTTGAATACTTGAATGCTGCATGAAATTGTTCATCCTTTAGTATATCGCTTTCCGAATCATCAAAATTATTATCCCAACTGTTTGGTGTATAGGACAGGGACAGATCTATGGTTTTGAAGCCCATAGGGTCCTGAAATTTGAATCTATACCCTAAGCCAAATTTGTTCTTATACCCGATTATAGTTGGATACGCGTAAGTTAATTTAATTTCTTTCCCGGGAATATAAACACCCTTTTTTGCATTGAGACTTTCATCATCAAAGTTTTCAAAATTCGGGACGTCAGTCGTCCAGCTTTTTAATTCGGGATGTTTTTCCACCGTTTTGTTCCCTAAAAATTCTATGCTGGAAACTTCAATATTTTCTTCATTATAGACATAAACCGGGGCAAAGCCATCACTGGTATATTTAAATGAAAAGACCTTTTCCTCATCAATAGGGATTGGTCTGAAATATCCCGTAAGGGCATTAGTCAGGATCTCAATATCTAAAGTATTGGAATCTACTTTAAAAATGTTACTTACACCGGTGTAATAAGAAGATCCTAATAAATAGCTGCCATCCTCAGAGAATTTAAAACTCTGGGGTGACGCCACCTCGAAATTGAAGACTTCTTTGAATTTAATACTATCGTTTTCAAAGGGTCTAAAGGAATCAAGTTCATAAATATTTAAAAATTGGTTCCCATTAATATCTGTAAATCCGGCACTAAGGCTTAAGCCGTCCGGAGAGATATCCATGTCGAACATATCAGAGCCGTAAGGCAGGGTGTATTTTTGCTCCCAGGTAGAGTAATTTTGTGCTGTAGGTTTTCCGGGGATCGTCTTAGGTATTTTTACAAGAGTACTTATCCCATTCAGATGCTTTACACCCCATAGTGACTCATCCGCTTTATTAAATGCCAGATCACCGATCCGACAGTCTTTTTGTAATCGTTTTGATTTGCCCGTGCTTAAGTTGTATACATTTAAATCTCTTTTCTCATCATTATCGGTGGTGTAAAAAAGCAGGTCGTTTTTTTCATCATATGTCAAAGAAGTGACATTAAAAAGTGTGGGTCCCTTAACATCCTTAAGTCTTTTTATCCTCCCTGACTCTAAATCCAATTCAGCTATGTGCGGTATTTTTCCGGGATAGTTTACGGCGACATAAATTTTATTTCTCTTTTTATCGAGATAAGCAAAAGAGACCCCACCGAGTACTTTATCGGTGATCAACTCATCATTGCTGATCTTGCTCTCCTTTAAATTTTCAATATTCCTTTTTTGAAATGCCTTCTCAAATTCAATCCAATTTCTCCAGGAATTGGTGACAGAGATCCCATAAATTTGTTTAAAACTCGCAGCAAAGCCCCTCTTACTTCCATCTTTTCTTTTAACCCATTCAATCAATTTTTCAGGTCCGTGTTTGTAGGCGAGGTAACTTACAAATCGGGTGCCGTAATAATAATAATTAGCCTTCGACATAAAATCTGCAGAGGTACCGGCAGAAGCTAATCCTTGTGGAGAATACATCCTGCTACCCTCAAGAACCCTTGTCCTAAAGAACATCTCATCATAATTGCCAAGTGCATTTCCCTTGCCCCCATCCATCCAAGTTTCTACAAAAACGGCTATCCCCTCATGTAGCCATCGTGGAGAATAGTATCTGGGATTGCTCAAATAGCTATAAAACATGGAAATTGGATGATCACTAGAGCTCTTTACTTTGCCAAAAAATATTTTTCGAAAGAATAAATCGGTTTTTGATGCATTGTCTAATGCCGCTATATGAACAAGTTCATGATTCATAATTGAAAAGATCCTTTCCCCGGCCACACTAGATTCAAATGCGTAGTTTAAGGGAGATATACAGGTAGAGATCAGATTATTGGGGAGGGAAGTTGCTCCGCCATTCCCGTAATCCCCAAAGTCCTGAAATAGTACAAAAGTCTTCTCTTGAGGGTCGTAATCGAATAAGGTTTTATGAAAATCAAGGGCGTTATGTGAACAGCGTATAGCGTGATTTAATACATAGTCGAACTGCGGGCTTGCGCTCACAATGTTGAATTCATCTGTTTCAATTTTATTGAATTGTGAAAATGTAGTATTCAAAAACAAAAGACACAGAAGAGCAAAAAAGAGTGGTTTTTTCATATTAAAGTTGGTATCGAAATAAAAAAGGAGAAAATAAAATTTCCTCCTTTAATTGCTTGTCAAACTGCCTTTTTAATAATCAGCAGTCGACATCCTTTTTTGAAAATCAGGAGTCGCCATCATCTTTTGAAAATCAGGAGCTGCCATCATTTTCTGGAAGTCGGCAGAGGCCATCATCTTTTGGAAATTAGGCGCAGCGACCATCTTTTGGAAGTTAGGTGCGCTCAACATCTTCTGAAAATCTGGAGCGGCTAACATCTTTTGAAATGAAGGTGCAGCCAACATCTTTTGAAAATCAGGTGCGGCCATCATTTTCTGAAAAGAGGGTGCAGCCATCATTTTCTCGAAAGAGGGTGCGGCCATCATCTTTTGGAAATTAGGCGCAGCCACCATCTTCTGGAAGGCAGGCGCAGCCATCATCTTTTGAAAGTCAGCTGATAACGCTAACTTCTTAAACTCAGGCGAAGCCATCATCTTTTGGAAATCGGGCGCAGCCATCATTTTTTCGAAATTGGGAGCAGCCATCATCTTTCTAAAGTCAGGAGCGGCTAACATCTTTCGGAAATCAGGAGCGGCTAACATTTTCTGGAAGTCGGCTGTGGCCATCATTTTTTGGAAATCAGCTGAAACCATCATCTTTTGAAAGTCAGCAGCAGCCATCATCTTTTGAAAATCAGCTGTAGCCATCATCTTTTGGAAATCAGCTGAAACCATCATCTTTTGAAAGTCTGCCGATGCAACGAGCTTTGCAAATTCCGGATTTGCAATCATGTTCTGAAAATCCTGATTATTCAGAAATTCCTGAATGTCTTCTCCATCAAGAGTGACTTCAACGTCGTTTCTGTTGTCGTACTTTTGAGCTTTTTTAGCCCCTTTGATAGATTTATCCCCAGAGCTTGATAAGTCTGAAGAATTGAACTGAATTGCGCCTGTCTCTACTAATAAATAGAATACAGCGCCAATCACTAATACAATTGCCACGATTAAAAAATTTAGTTTACCGTGAACTTTACTTGTGTGTTTACTCATAATTAGTGTATTAAATTAATTATTTCCCAAACAACAAAAAGTTGAAAAGTCTAGCTACTATAGCTAGTTACTAAATATAATAAAAAAATGTTAAAAAAGTTCTTTATTTCCCTCATATCTAGGAGGTTAAATTTCTAAACTGCAAATAAAATAACGAATAGGAGCTTTGTCACAGTAGCTTTTGCTCTCTGGCTCTTTCTTCTAGGCAATAAACTTGGATTTAACTGATAACAGTATCTTCGAATAGATCAGAAAGTTGCCAAATGCATTTGCAGGAGGGGTACTTCTCTGGCCCATCCCGCTTACGGCGGGATGAATCCAGAATCAAAGCCTCCCGGGTTAAAATAATTTACTTTCCTTTTTTAAATATTACCCCACCCGTCTATGTAAGTCCTTTTAAGGAAATTAAAAGACAGGTATTTATTAATACAAGGGAAGAATAAAATTTAAACAAGCTAAACCTAATGTAAATGCTATTAGCGCTTTAGACCTAATTTTATACTATTTAGCCTTCCTAGTTCAATTTTAATGAATTATTTTCTTCTAAAAATAGTGGTAAATTATCCGTCATGTTACATGACAGGATTTGTACCATTTAATTCCTTAAGAAAAGATGAGAATTATACTAATATCCGGAAAGTATTCATGGATATACGTTAATTTTATTTGCATATAATGAGTTGTGTAGCATTAAATACCAAAAAATATGAAAAATATTTTAACAGGCTTATTGGTATTATTATCATTAACTGTTTTTGCGCAACAAATATCTTGGGAAGAATGGGAATTGGAATCTAAAACAGACATTAGATTACTACCAAAATATGGTAATGTGGAAAAAACTGAAAAGCAAAAAGAGGCTGATAAAATATTGATAGAAACTATGATTAAACATGATTCCTCTCTTGGAAAAGCGTCTAATCGTTTCATAAATTTAGGTTTTCAATTTTTATATAAAAATGATATAAAAACGGCAATGTACAGATTTAATCAAGCCTACGTGCTTGACCCAACCAATACGGATATTTATTGGGGATTTGGTGCTATCTATATGTCTTTAGGACAATACGAAAAAGCAAAAGAACAGTATGAAGAAGGACTTAAAATCACCCCTAACAATACACATATTTTGACTGATTATGGCACTTATTTTATGTGGCAATACTCTGCTTTAAAACCAACAGATAAAGAAAAGGCAATGATTAAATTGGATTCTGCCATGACGTATATATCTAAATCATATAATCTTAATTCGTCGGACCAACAAACAACATTCAAACTATCAATACTATATTTGAATAAAGGTGATTGTAATAATGCTTGGAAGTATTATGATGAGTGTAAATCATTAGGAGGTCAAGTTATTACAGAGGCATATACAAAAGGTTTACAAAAGGAATGTAAACGAAAAAAGAAATAAAACGCCACACAACAACGGCCATAACCTGCCTGCCTGTCCTCCGTACGAGACTTCGGAAGGCGGGCCGGCGGGCAGGTTCATTGCTGCTTTCCTGCTTAATTGAAATTTCCTACATTTAAATAAAACTAAACTTGGCTTCAATGCGAATCAACCAGGGCCTACCATAGGCAGGCAAGCTCGCCATTCCGAGCGTAGCGAACAGCGCAAGCAAATCATAGCCAAGACCTTTGTGCACCATCAAAAAAGAACCAATTGTAAATGAAAAAAAGGATACTAATTTATTATAACAGGCTTCGTGAGCAATTATGGTTTAGACCATTTCTGTTTTGCTTATTTTCTGTTTTTGGCGCTCTTCTGGCCCATCAGGCAGATGGCATTGGTATAAATGACCTAGTTCCAAATATTGATAAAGAATCAATTGAAGGTCTTTTAGATACAATATCGGCGAGCATGTTGGTCATATCCATTTTTGCAGTAGCATCTATGCTTTCAGCATTTTCTTCTGCAAGTAGTACAGCAACGCCTCGGTCTTTTAAAATTGTGATCACAGACGATGTCTCACAAAATGCACTTTCTATTTTTATTGGGGCATTTATTTTTAGTATAGTAGCTACAATAGCTCTTGATAATGGATATTATGATAAAGCAGGCAGATTCATCCTATTTTTATTCACATTATTATTATTTGCAGTTGTCATACTCATCTTTTTAAGGTGGGTAAACAGAATTTCAAGATTAGGTCGTTTAGAGCATACAATAAGTCAAGTAGAAACCGTTGTGGCCAAGACTTTATCAGCCTATATAAAAGATCCTTGCCTAAAGGCTCGTCCAATAAAAGGAGAATTTCATGGCGGAATTACGGTTTATGCCAACTGCGTAGGGTATGTTCAAAATTTAAATTTAGATGCAATACAAATATTAGCTGAAGAAAAGGAATTACATATTCGACTTAATTGTCTGCCGGGTAAGTTTGTCAATAAAAATTTTGCTATAGCTCAATTTAGCTCTGATCAAAATGTTGATGAAACTCAAATTCAAAAGAGCATATGTGAAGCTATTATTATTGGTAATACAAGATTATTTGACGAGGACCCTAGATTTGGTTTGATATCACTAACCGAAATTGCCAGTAGAGCCTTATCGCCAGGAATCAATGACCCAGGTACAGCAATACAAATTATAGGTAGCCATGAAAGATTATTTTTTCTATGGCAAAAAGAAATAGGGAATGGAAATGAGAAAGAAGTCACTTATAATCGAATAGAAGTACCGAAAATATCAATGGAAGATTTCTTTGACGATGCTTTTAGACCAATTGCTAGAGATGGAGCAGATAATATTGAGGTCATGTTGAGGCTACAAAAGGCATTTAGTTCAATTGCAACCATAAATAATTCAGAGATAAAGGAAATTGCAAAAAGACATTCAAAATCGTCATACGAACGAGCTGAAAAAGCAATCGAATTTGAACAGGATCGCAATATTTTGTTGAAGCAAAGTCTCTTTAAAAATAAATAAACAAAAGACGGATGCACAACAATAGCTATCGGGACACGCAACTACTCATAGCCCAGACCGTTGTAATGCATTTAAAAACAAGCGCATGAAGGTGATAACTTCGATTTTACTCTTATTGGCAAGTACAACTATGTACTCCCAGATGGATAACGTAGTTGGAGAATATTTTTACCTCGCAGGGGAAAATGGAAAACATCTGACTGAATACACATTGACATTACAGGAAGACGGAACGTTTCATTTTCATTCGTACGAGGACCACCAGAGAGGGATTTCATGGGAAAGAAACAAATATGGAAAAGGAAATTGGAGGATGGATGGGAAAATAGTTTCCTTTATTACAGATAAGGAAAAAGATATTGACGAAAAATACACGTTGGATTTCAGTAATTCTAAGGCGCGATTTATTACTAAACCTGAACGGGACAAAACTGATCGAAAAATAGAAACTAAACTCCAGTTTTTTGAATCTGAAATCTTTTGGATTGAGAGACTCAAAATATTAAAAAATAAAAACGCCATACAACAACGGCCATAATCTGCCCGCCTGTCCTCCGTACGAGACTTCGAAAGGCGGGCCGGCGGTCAGGTTCATTGCTGCTTTCCTGCTTAATTGAAATTTACTACATTTAAATAAAACTAAACTTGGCTTCAATGGTAAACGGCCAGGGCCTACCATAGGCAGGCAAGCTAGCCATTCCGAGCGTAGCGAACAGCGCAAGCAAATCATAGCCAAGACCATTAGCTCTAATTTAAAACAGCAAAAAATGAAGGTTACAGCTGAAAAAAATGAAAAAGTCGCTAATATGATCTTTGCATCTATTTACCCCCTTTACTGGAATAGATTGGAAAAGCATGGTAGAACAAAAGAAGAGTTCCATCAAGTAATAGAGTGGTTAAC
>NZ_CAMYKH010000081.1 GCF_947258935.1 uncultured Muriicola sp. | reverse complement strand
ACTACATCAGAGCAATTTGGTACCCTGGTATTGTTTGTTGATGGTCCCGGAACAACTGCCGGCACCTTCTATATGGATGATATAGAACAGGTTGCTGGTACTGGTGGTGGCGGAACCCCAGCTACCTTCCCATTAGACTTTGAAGATGGTGTTTTGTTTTTCAATGCATTTGAAGGAGCAACGGTTGCCGTTATTGATAATCCTCAAACAACAGGTAATACCTCTTCCAAGGTTCTCGAAATGGTGAAGCCTAACGGAGTTCGATTTTTTGCAGGGATCAATTCTGATCAAGCACTTAACGGACCCTCTATCGATTTATCCAATGGGTTTATCTTCAAAGTCAAAGTTTGGTCACCGAAGGCAGGGATAAATGTCCGTATGCGACTAGAACAGGAACCTGGGGTAATAGATCCGCCGGCTTATGAGATCTTTCAGCCATTGGCTAATGCCAATGAATGGGTAACGTTGACGTTCGATTTTACCAGTCAGGCAATGTCGAGCTATGTATATACAAGACTTGTTCTAAATACAGATTGGGATACTGATCCGGCAGGTGGTGAAACCTATTATATAGATGATATAACACAAGAGTAATTAATAAATTCCAATTGTGACTTTAAGTAAAAAGGTTGGCACTATAGCAATATTTTGCTAACCTTTTTTATCTTCTAACGCAATCGTTTCAAAACATTGCACAACCATACTTTAGGAAGAAAACCATTGTAAGAATTATTTTAAACGATGAGGTAAATTAGTACAGATGACCGCAGTCCTCAGACTATAGCAATGATGAAAGCAACCGCTTTAAAATATCTTGTTGCATTTTTACTCATAGGCTGCTGCTTCTTTTCGTCTTGCAAAAAAAAAGATTGACCTGGTGATTAGCAAAGACATCAAAATTGAAGAGAAAATTGATTCGCTCCTGGCGATAATGACCCTGGATGAAAAGATAGGTCAGATGACCCAGGTACGTCATTTTGAGGAAATCCCGGAAGATGCGATTTCTAGCGGGGCTATTGGGTCTATTATTCATACTGAAGGGCCTTTACCAGGAAGTAACGCCGCATCATGGCAAGCTACATTTACTAGTTTACAAAAGAAGGCTTTGGCAAGTAGACTGGGAATTCCATTACTTTTTGGTGTAGATGCGGTTCACGGCCAGAACACTTACGATGGAGCTACTATTTTTCCTCATAATATTGGCTTAGGTGCTACAAGAAATACAAAGCTTGTGGAAAAAGCAGCTGGCATTACAGCCCTGGAATCTAAAGCAACCGGATTTAATTGGGTGTTTTCACCCTGTGTCGCCATTCCCTATAATGAAAAGTGGGGGAGGGTGTATGAAGCGTTTTCCGAAAGTACAGAATTAACTGAAAGCATGGCAAGGGCATCTGTTCTTGGTCATCAGGGAAGGCGTTTAGACCAAAATTCTATTATGGCAACCGCCAAACATTTTATTGGAGATGGAGCCACTGACAATGGAGTGGAAGGAGGAGACTGTACGTTGAGTCAACAAGAAGTTAGAGAACGTCTCTTGCCACCGTACCATGCAGCAGTAGATAGAGGTGTTGGTGCTGTCATGGCCTCTTTTAATAGCATGGCCGGATTACCAATGCATGCCAACAAATATTGGATCACCGATGTTCTTAAAGAATCTATGGGATTCAATGGAATTGTGGTTTCAGACTGGAAAGGTTATTCGCGTTTTGGAGAGAATGAGATTATCAATGCCGGAATTGATATGGTGATGGCCGTAGATGGTGACTTTGAGATGTATCGCGGAGGGCTAAAATCCGGGGTGGAAAATGGGCAGGTTTCTCAGGCACGTATAGATGACGCTGTTCGCAGAATTTTGCGTCAGAAATATAGTTTGGGTTTGTTTGAAAATCCTTTTCCCGATGCAACATTAATCCCTAAAATAGGGAGCGATGAGCACAGGGAAGTGGCAAAACAGGCAGTGAGAGAATCACTGGTATTGTTAAAGAATAAGAAGAAAACGCTTCCATTAGATAAGAATTTAGGGAAGATCGTAGTGGTTGGGGAACATGCGGATAATTCCGGATTACAATCTGGTGGCTGGTCTATTCACTGGCAGGGCTCCGCAGAAAATTATTCGGGTTCTACCACCATTCTTAATGGGATAAAAAGATTGGCAAAAGGGGAAGTCATCTATGATATGGATGCTAGCGGTGATCATAAGGATGCAGATGTTGCCATTATAGTTATCGGGGAAACTCCTTATGCCGAATTATTTGGTGATATTGGAGGCGAAATAGACGCCTATCAGTTGACGCTTACTGAAAATCATAAGAATTATATCAATACCTACGTCAATAAAGGCGTGAAAGTGGTGATAGTGCTAATTTCTGGGAGGCCTTTGGTAACCACAGAAGAAATAGATAGATCGGATGCCTTTGTTGCAGCCTGGTTGCCGGGATCTGAAGGCGGCGGCATTGCTGAAGTGCTTTTTGGAGAGTACAATTTCAAAGGTAAGCTGCCACATTCCTGGCCAAGATCAGAAGAGGATTACAAAGGAAAGTTTGGCCCAAATTTTTGGGATAGTACATATGCTCCATTATTTCCTTTTGGGTATGGATTAGAATATTGAAATTATTTCAACCAGGTATAATATATTGCAACGCAAGTTAATATGCTGAACAGTTAAAAATAAAAGATATTGCGATGAGAACTATAGTAAAAACTATGTTATCAGTAATGGTATTATTTTTAATCCATTCATGTAATGATAATAAAACCGAACAGGATCAATCTCAAACAAAGAAAGAAGTGACAGCAAAGGATATTTTAGGAAACCCTGATTACTTGGCCATTTCATACGGTGCCTACAGAGAAAAAACGCGGGATCTTACCGTTCAACCAACACTAAGTGAGATCAAAGAAGATATGCTGATCCTATCAGCTATGGGAATACGGGTTTTGCGGACCTATAATGTTCATTTACCTCAGGCATTCAATATTTTGGTTGCAATAAGGGAATTAAAAGAGGAAGATCCCGATTTTGAAATGTATGTTATGCTCGGGGCATGGATAGACTGTAAGAATGCATGGACAGAAGAAGAACCTGATCACAATATAGAGAGTGCACAAAATGAGGCGGAAATAGCCAGGGCGGCCTCCCTGGCCAATCAGTATCCGGATATCGTTAAAATCATCGCCGTAGGGAATGAGGCCATGGTAAAATGGGCCACCAGCTATTTTGTACAACCATCCGTTATTTTGAAATGGGTAAATCACCTTCAGGAATTAAAGAATGCAGGGAAGTTGTCAAAGGACCTATGGATCACAAGTTCAGACGATTTTGCTTCCTGGGGAGGTGGAGAGGAAAGCTACCACACAGAGGATCTTGAAAAATTGATAAAGGCTGTAGATTATGTTTCAATGCATACCTATCCCTACCATAATTCTCATTACAACCCGGAATTCTGGAGGGTTCCGGAAGAAGAGGAGCAACTTTCGGATATTGAAAAGGTTGATGCCGCTATGCTGCGCTCCATAGACTTTGCAAAAGCTCAATACAAAGGTGTTTCAGACTATGTGGCAAGTCTTGGAGTGAAGAAACCCATTCACATCGGTGAAACCGGATGGGCAACCATTTCTGATGGCCATTACGGTCCAAAGGGCTCTAAAGCAACAGATGAATATAAAGAAGGGATGTACCACAGTCTTATGCGAACCTGGACAAATGCGGAAGGGATCTCTTGTTTTTATTTTGAGGCGTTTGATGAACAGTGGAAGGATGCTCATAATGCAAAAGGTTCTGAGAATCATTTCGGGCTATTTACACTAGATGGGAAGGCCAAATATGCCTTGTGGGAGATGGTAGATAAGGGAACGTTTAAAGGTCTAACAAGAAATGGTAATCCTATTGTAAAAACTTATGATGGTGACAAAGAGGCATTAATGATGGATGTTCTTGTACCGCCATCGAGCAATGAATAGGTAAGTAGTATATTGCAGGGATAAAAAAATAACTCGTACCATTTGAAATATCAGATTATGAGAAAGTTTAATAGATTTAATTTCATTTTAATATTGACATTGATACTTAGCGCTTGTACCGTAGAGAATACGTTGAAAGTTGAAGTCTTTGAGACTTCTGCAAATGGGAATAAACTGCAGTCAATTTCAGAATTTAGTAATAACGAAGAAGCAGCTGTCATAAGACTGTTACCGGAAGAGAAATTTCAGACCATTACCGGGTTCGGAGGTTCGTTTACCGAAGCTTCTGCTTATTTGCTAAATGAACTTGGTCCGGAGAATCGCAAAAAGATCATTGACGCTTACTTCGGTGAAGAGGGCGCCAGATATTCTCTGACCCGTACCCATATGAATTCATGTGATTTTTCATTGAGCAATTATTCCTATGCCGATGTTGAAGGAGATATTGAGCTAGAGCATTTTTCCATTGCAGAGGACAAAAATGATATCATCCCTTTTATTAAGGATGCTATGCAGAGCTCCAAAGACGGATTTAAAATATTGGCTTCCCCATGGACGGCGCCACCATGGATGAAAGATAATAAAGACTGGCGTGGCGGTAAATTATTACCCGAGTACAATGACACATGGGCATTATTCTTTTCAAAATACCTGGAAGCCTACAAGGCAGAGGGGATAGATATTTGGGGCTTTACTGTTGAAAATGAACCTTTAGGTAATGACAACAACTGGGAGAGCATGCATTATTCCCCCGCTGAAATGACAGCGTTTGTAAAAGATTATCTGGGTCCAAGGTTGGAAAAAGATGGGCATGAAGTGAAGATTTTAGGCTATGATCAGAATCGGGAACATCTAGACGAATGGGTAGATGAAATGTTCCAAAATGAAGCAACTTCGAAATACTTCGATGGGACCGCAATACACTGGTATGCGAGCACTTATGAGGTTTTCCCCGAAGCATTGCAGTACGCTCATAATAAGGCTCCAAACAAGTATCTGATACAATCTGAAGCCTGCGTTGATGCTGAAGTCCCTAAATGGAAGGATGATGCATGGTACTGGTCCAAGGAAGCAACGGACTGGGGCTGGGATTGGGCTCCCGAGCAAGATAAACACCTTCATCCAAAATATTCTCCGGTCTATAGATATGCACGTGATATAATTGGCTGTATGAACAATTGGGTAGATGGTTGGATAGACTGGAATATGGTGTTAGATACCCAGGGTGGGCCAAATTGGTTTAAAAACTGGTGTGTTGCCCCCGTCATTGTAGATCCGGCAAAAGATGAGGTGTATTTTACACCCATATATTACACCCTTACTCATTTTAGTAAGTACATCAGACCGGGCGCTGTACGAATAGGCTTCAATAACACTGATGAAGATCTGATGGTCACAGCGGCTAAAAATACGGATGGCTCTATTGCAGTTGTAGTTTTAAATCAAGGTACTAACCCCAAAAACTTCAATTTGTCATTAGCAGAAAATTCTGTTGCTATTCAAATAAGTGCTCAGGCAATTCAAACAATAGTCATTCCTGGCTCTTAAATAATAAAATCAGCAATAAACTAACTAAAACCAACGAATATGCCGAACATTAAAATTGCCGCAAGAGATAAAGTGCCTGTGGGCCAAAAAGCCGCCTTCGGAGCAGGTCATTTTATTTTAAATATTTTACCTGGGACACTAGGCGTTTTTATTCAATTCTTTTTACTCACCGCGTGGGGAGTTGATCCTTTATGGGCTGGTCTTTTAGGAGGGTTACCAAGGATATTTGACGCTATTACCGACCCAATTATGGGTTTCATTTCAGACAATACAACATCCAAATGGGGGCGTAGAAGACCCTATATTTTTCTGGGAGCAATAATAAGTGGAATACTCTTCTTCTTGATGTGGCAACTAGATGATAATGCAACGCAATCTTATATCATCTGGCATGTAATGATACTTCAAATCCTATTCCTTGTTGGTAACACAATGTTCGCAACTCCATTGGTAGGTCTGGGTTATGAAATGACATCAGACTACAATGAAAGAACAAGATTGATGAGTTTTGCCAACAGCATGGGACAGATCGCCTGGATGATCGTGCCTTGGTTGTATGTAATCATTCCAGATTCGGATACCTTTAATACCCAAACAGAAGGTGTGCGAACAATGGCCCTAATTGTAGGTGCCATGTGTATTGTTTTTGGAATTCTACCAGCATTATTTTGTAAAGGGATTGATTCTTCACATATGGAGAACCGAAAGAAAATTAATTTTAAAACACTTGCTTCCAATATGAAAGAATTGTTTACAGGAATTGTTCAGGTTTCTAAAAACAAACCTTTTATGAAGTTATGCGGAGCCACATTTTTAGTTTTTAATGGATTTCAGCTTGTAGCGGCATTTGGTGTATTTATCATCGTATTTTATATATACAACGGAAGTTATGAGTTAGCGGGGACCTGGCCAGCCTGGTTTAACACAATTAATGCAATGATCACGGCATTTTTGGTGATCCCTATTATTTCAAAAATGGCTGATAAATGGGGAAAGAAAAATGCCTTTATAATTTCCACGGTATTATCGATTATTGGCTACCTGTTAAAATGGTGGGGATTCGACAAAGAACTCAATGGGAAATTTAACGAAACAGGTTTAGGAGAAGGATTAAATTCAGCAATAGGTTCTCTTTTTGGATGGTTAAACCCAATATTAGATAATATTGGAATGTCTTGGTTTTCTATAGAGCCAGGTAGTGAAATACCATGGCTTATGTTTGTGCCAATTCCCTTATTTGCCTTTGGGATGGGTGGTCTATTTACATTAATGATGTCTATGACTGCCGATGTCTGTGATTTAGATGAATTGGAAAACGGGATGCCACGTAAAGAGGGTACTTTTGGCGCCATTTACTGGTGGATGGTTAAATTAGGGCAGGCTATCGCCCTTGTTTTAGGTGGTTTAATTTTAAAGATCGTTGGTTTTGATCCGAATATCACTGAGCAAAGTATGGAAACCATGAATAGACTTAGAATCGCCGATATATTAATCCCATCGTTAACGGCAGCCCTGGCAGTATGGGTGATGTGGAAGTACAGTCTGTCTGAAGAAAGAGCCAGAGAAATTAAAGCACAACTGGAAGAACGCAGAGGCGAGCTTTAAAACCTGGATACAACTATAATAATTAAGAACAATTAGATTTAATCAATATGTCTTCAAGTAGAAAAGAAAAATATTTAGCACTAGCGTCACTCGATTATGAAGGGATGTCTACAGCAGAGCTCAAAAAACTTTGTAAAAAAGTCTTGGAAGGCGGTATGCATGGTTTGTGCTTTAGCCCCTATATGGAAGGTCAAAAACCTGGGGATCAGATCTCAGAAGAACAGATCCGCAGGAGAATGGAGATCATTAAACCTTATACACAGTGGATCCGGTCTTTTTCGTGTACCGAGGGGAATGAGGCAATTGCGCGTATTGCAAAAGAATTCGGTATCAAGACTATGGTAGGTGCATGGCTCGGAGACGATCCTAAGATCAATAAACAGGAGGTTGATAACCTGATTGCTTTAGCTAAAGAAGGGTATGTAGATATAGCTGCTGTTGGCAATGAAGTTATGTTACGAGGAGACCTAACGGAGGATGAATTATTGAGTACAATGCATCGTGTTAAGGATGCTATACCCGATATCCCTGTGGCCTATGTAGATGCGTATTACGAATTTGCCGAAAGACCCAGAATAACCGAAGCATGCGATCTTATTTTGGCCAATTGTTACCCATTCTGGGAAGGGTGCGACATGGATTATTCCTTGCTTTATATGAAGGATATGTACCAACGAGCCTTAAAAGCAGCTAATGGTAAAAAAGTAATCATCTCTGAAACCGGATGGCCAGAAAGAGGAACCAGTCTGGAAGGAGCATACCCGTCATATGAAAACTCCTTAAAATACTTTATGAATACCCAAAAATGGGCTGAGGAAGATGACATTGAAGTATTTTATTTTTCATCTTTCGATGAGTCATGGAAAGTAGGTGCAGAGGGAGATGTAGGTGCCTTTTGGGGTTTATGGGATAAAGACGAACAATTAAAATTTTAAAGTAAGGAAACAGGAAGAACCAAATATATTAGTTAGATATATTGATTGGTTTAACCCGGGTCCAAAAATTGATCCTTGCAAGGATGATTATTTGGAGAAGTATCATGTAAAATAGTTATTCGTTTTAGCGGAGAAAAGGGCTAGTTGCTTCCGGCTAGCCTTTTTTTTTAACTACATTTAAAAATTCTTTTATTCGAGATATATACGTAGCTCGCTTTATAGTCCAACCAACTAAAAAACAACGATATGGAACCATCGGCAGTACAAGTAAAAATGAACAAGTCGTATACTATTTTAATCAGCCTGATTGTAGCACTTGGTGGGTTTTTACTTGGGTTTGATAGTGCAGTTATCTCCGGAGCCGTAAAAGGTATTACCATTTATTTCGAGATGACCGAATGGATGTTGGGCTTCTCCGTTGGTTGTGTAGTATTCGGAGCAATGGCCGGTAATCTTATGGCAGGGCCTGTAGCAGACAAGTTTGGGAGAAAGAACACTCTGATTGTTGTGGCGGCTCTTTTTACCGTTTCTGCAACCTGGTCTGCCCTGGCAACCGGATATACCGAGTTTATAATTGCCAGGATCATTGGTGGAGTGGGCATTGGAGGAGCCATCCTCATTGCACCCATTTATATTGCTGAAATTGCTCCTCCAAAACTGAGAGGGAGCCTGGTTTCCTTTAACCAGTTAAATATAGTGATAGGTATTTCCGTCGCCTATTTTTCCAATTATTTCCTTATTAATTTGGGAGATGAAAGTTGGAGGTGGATGCTGGGAGCGGAATGCATACCGGCTGCCCTATTCTTTTTACTGCTGTTTTTTATACCCAGGAGTCCCAGGTGGCTGATGTCTCAGCAAAACGAAGCACAGGCCCGTGAAACATTATTAAAATGTGGCGCTGAGGATGTTGATGAGGAAATACGGGCCATCCAAAACTCGCTGGATCTGGAGCACCACAGTAAAGACGAACCATTCTTCAGCATGAGCTATCGATTTCCAATCTTGCTGGCCATAGCCATAGCAGCCTTTAATCAATTATCTGGGATTAATGCGGTGCTCTACTATG
>NZ_CAMYKH010000080.1 GCF_947258935.1 uncultured Muriicola sp. | reverse complement strand
TGGGAATCGAGACTGTATCTAAAGTCTCCCTTATGCCAATATTTGTGGTTCATTGTAACCAACAATTCGTGCAATGCCTTTGTATCCATCAGGTGGAAGAAGGATGAACCCTTTAGCGCCTCCAGGCACCTCAGGTACTGGGGATAATCTGATCGCATCGCTATTTAAGAATAAATAATGTTTCAATTGGTTACGTAAAATTAGTGATATTAAGGAATCAGTATTCATAAGATTCAGCTAATATTTTTTGGACCCCTAAAAAACTAATTTCTAGTGGATATAGCTGCCCGCATTAATGTCGATCGTAGTGCCTGTGGCGTGGTCCATGGCTCCTGAACTCATAAAGCCAATCAAAGGCGCGATATCTGTAACCTCGGTAAGTTTATTTAAAGCAATTTCATCCAGCACCTTAGCCTCCCCGTATTCTCCAATAAACTGTTCGGCCATGGCGGTCCTTGTAAAGCCAGGTGCTATTACAAAGGCCTTGATGTTATACTTCCCAAATGAACGGGCTACACTACGTGCCAGTGAAGTGAGTCCCCCTTTGGAGGCTGCATATGCAAGATATTCCTCGGTCTCTCCGCGGAAAGCAGCTCTGCTGCCTATGTAGATGATCCTTCCGGAACTATTCCCCATAAAATGATCTAAGCCTACCTTGGTCAATAAACCTACTGCATCTAGATTAACAGCAAGTGTTTGTTTCCAAACTCTATACCAGTCCTTTATTCCCGCATCCATTGGATGCGGAATAAAAACCCCTGCATTTAGAATGAGTGTATCAATCTTCCCCAGAAAATCTACCGCCTTTTCAAATAGTAAAAGCACTTCCTCACTATTAGCCAAATCTGCCTGCAACGCCTTTGCATTGGCACTTCCATATTTTTCAACAAGCGAATCCGCCTGAACCTTACCAGAATGATAGTGCACCCCAACTTTTGCCCCGTGTTTCAAGAGATAATCGGCTATACCGTATCCTATGCCCTTGGAAGCACCCGTTACCAAAATGTTTTGTCCTTTGAGGTTCATTTTAAATAATTGTGTGGATCAATAAAAATAAATAAAAAAGAGCAGATTTATCTGCTCTTTAGTTTTTAGGATAATCTGTAAATTTATGGATCTGGTGTAAGGGCGAGCTCAAAATTTAATACCGTTTTATTACCGACTACTATTTCAATAGTTTCTACCGATGAAGTATCATATAGATCTAAGGCTGCTATAACGTCATAGCTTCCCGGATCGAGCCCCATGATCATGTAGGCCCCTGTTTCATCGGTAAACGATGTTGTTATTTCTTCACCATCCTGGGATACAGTGATCTGGGCGCCTGCCAATGCAGTACCATCTGCCATATCTGTTACTACTCCTGCTAAAGTACCTGCGGTAGCCATGTTGCTAACTTTAATGACCGGTTTAAAAATGAAACCATTAAATTTTGATATGTCCCTGATATTCCCGCGAGGTACAAATGACCTGCTTACATCAAAATCTAACAACAGATCTGCCGATAACCCTCCCGCTATCGTTAAAGCCGGTTTAATTTTTACTTTAATCCCTGATTGCTCGCCACTGGGAATTTTTAAGTCGTATGTAGTGCTTTCATCATCGTTCATTACCACATTAATACCTTTGGCATAAACTCTCAATTGATCATAAGTGCCTGCAGGGATCTCTGTATCAACCAGGGATTCGGTAACCCCATTGGTAAGGTGGAGGAGGTTTATATTTATTTCCTCTTCCATCAAGACAACGATGGACGTACCATGGTGCATATCTTCTGATTCGTTTCCCATATTTTCCTCATCTTCCATGGATGAACCATCTTCTGTATCGTCCTTCTGACGCGCCTCTATTTTATATATGGTAACATTGGCCTCCGAGATGAGGTCTAGCGGAAAGGGAGCATCTGTAAGTTGTATGGTGAGTCTCCCCACACCGTTCTCTGTTGCATCATTGTCCGTACATCCTGTAAATAATATTAATAATATTCCCAGAAATGCATAAAGATATTTCGTTTTCATAGTTCTACTATTATATTTATCCTTTAGTTAAAAAGCCTTTAAAATTACTCCTTAAGTAAATGATAGCCCAGTACTTTCCGCTATTTTCGATGAATTACATTAAGTAAATACTATAAAAACGAATTTTATATGGGTTAAAATTTGCCAACAAAAAATGGAACAAACGTCCCATTTTTGATTACACTAAATCTTATTTTTATACCAATTTAGCATTCAGTGCCAATTCTGCTTTTAAGAGCTGTGAAATAGGACAGGTCTTTTTGGCCTCGTTGGCGATCTTAACAAACTGATCACTACCTATTCCGGGAACCTTGCCTTCTAGATCGAGCGTGATTTTGGTAACGTTACCATCTTCAAAAAGAACGCTTGCCGTGGTATTCAAATCGTCCGGGGTAAATCCGGCCTCGCCCAGCAAAAAACTTAATTTCATGCTAAAACACCCTGCATGGGCCGCGCCAATAAGTTCTTCCGGATTGGTTCCAATACCGTCTTCAAATCTGGTTTTAAAGGAATACTGGGCTTTATTAAGAACGGTACTTTCCGTACTTACAGTTCCTTTTCCTTCTTTCCCACTCCCCTGCCAGTGAGCACTTGCTTTTCTTGTAAATTTCATTATTATATATTTTATAGGTTTGATTTATAATACACTATATATATTTATTTAAACGTTTCATTTAATAGCAATTTCAACTCCTCCCAAGAAGCCTTATCTGCTTTCTCCTGATAGGCCAATGGGAGACTAAACTTCTGACCTAAAGAATCTGCCCCTTTACTGGTAAAGGCGTGTTGTGCCCCTTCATAGGCAATGTAGGTATACTCTGCTCCTATCTCATCCATCGCTGCTTTGTAAGCAACCACTGATTCCGCAGATACAAATGGATCGGCTGCGCCATTACATACGAGGACCCTTGCTTTTAGATTTTCGTTCGGCATAATGGGCAACTGCACCCCGCTGTGGAAGGCAGCAACAGCATCCAGATCTTCCCCGGCATTGGCCATGGTCAACACCACACTACCGCCAAAACAATATCCAATAGCTGCTATCTCAGTTGAATCTACAGAGGGTTGTGATTTTAAAAGTTCTAAAGCCGATTTGAATCTCGCCTTCGCCTCATCAATATTCTTCATCACCATCCCGGAAAATTTTCCGGCATCATCAGGATGATTTGCCTGCTTGCCATCGCCATACATGTCTACTGCCAGGGCAGTATAACCAAGCTCAGCAAGCATTCTTGCTCGTTCGCGTGTGTAATCATTGTGCCCCCACCACTCATGAACCACGATAATTCCGGGTCGCTTTTCTTTTATAGAAGTATCATAAGCCAGGTATCCTCTCATGGAAGTAGATTCAGTAGTGTATGTTACTTCCTCTCCAACAACATAAATTTTAGTAATTTCCGGAGTTTGCGTTACTTCTTCCTTTTTATCCATCTTACAAGCCCCCATGATAAGAGCTAAACTAACGACTGCAATCCAAACACTTCTTTTCATTTGTGTATTCTATTATTGATTTGATGCTAATTTACGAATTACTTAGCTTTTGAGCAGAGGTCAGTTTCGATGTTTTTTTCTCATAATCTAAATATCCTTTTTCTCCCGAAGTGTAGAATGTACTTTCATCCCATTCCGCTAATGGGAGACCTTGTTCAAAACGTTCTGCCAGGTACAGATGTGAATTTTTGTGTTTTGCAAAAGATCATCCTACATCTTTTTCCCAGATGCCAGGTCATATATATAATTAATCATTAAGATACGTTTTTACAAGGGCCGGTAGTGCTCTGTAATTTTAGTAGTGTAGGCACTAATCTTGTCTGCTTATTAAGTTCTTTGGATAGTTTTTGGGGTATCTTTACACAAATTTATTATAGCTTTCCCATAGTAAAAGTACCAATGAATTACATTCAAATAGTTACACTCTTTCTTATAGTATCTTTTTTGTTTTTTGGCACCAGCTGTTTCTTGCTGCCAAAAATGAAATTTGAGTTCGATCGTTATGGACTACCTGATAAAAGAAGACTCGTGGGTGGATTACAATTATTAGGTAGCCTCGGACTGATAATTGGTCTGCTTTTCACGCCGGTTTTGATCTTGATCTCTTCGGCGTGCCTGTGCATTCTTATGCTGCTGGGTGTGATAGTCCGACTAAAAATAAACGATCCCTGGTTCGCTGTCTTACCAGCTCTAAGCTATTCCTTTTTAAGTGGTTTTCTGTTTATCCGGATACTCGAAATTCTATAGGAATTCTGCCTTATCCGTAAAAATGATGACCAGACACATAATCATAAACAATGCTGCGGGAAATGATTTTATCAGTGGATCATTGATACGGAAGTGCATTGATATAGATCCGGCCAGAAGAAGTGCAAGCCCCGATGCAGCTACCAGTTTTAAGTCGGGATACCATATGGCCACGATCAGCATTATCGCTAAAACTACCTTTAAGGTGCCAATAACATAACAAAACCAGGCCGGAAGGCCATACACTTGAAATTCTTCTAAGATAGTGGTGGCATTACCACCGCGCCATCGTGTTGCCTTGTTGTATTGTAGTAGCCAAACGTTAAGAATGCTTAATCCAACAATGCCCTGCAGTACCATAATTGCTATCTCCATTTCTTTTTTTTTTATTTCAAGTTACTAAATATAATATTTTGCAAGGAACCTATTTCCATTTTCTGAGAATAATCTTTGCACAATCTCATCAGCACTTATCTCGTTTTCCGGATTTTGAAATATAGCCTTGCTGATATAATTATAGGCATGCCTTTCCAGAAAGTCGGCCAGGAAAGGTAATTCCTCCGCGGTCCAAAATCCGTTGAGAGGATCAATGATCCCATCAAAATCGGATCCGATCGCCATGCAGTCCCACGCAAATAGTCCATTCGAATCCAAAACAGTGACAATATGCTCTAATTGATTCCAAAGCAATTCAGAACGGTAGTGCATTATCTTATGTCGCTTTATTGAATGCTTTGTTTTTTTTAAAGTAGCCTTGTTTGTCAGTCGCCTTTCGTCTAATTGCAAACCAATAATACCGCCAGATCTGGCTAATCTGATCAGTTCTTCATCATAAAAATTTATCGAAGCCGGGTTTAGCACCTTTGCCGTTTCAGGAGACCCCGGAACAGGATTTGAAAATGAAGTAAGACCATTGCAGGCCCCATGACTAATGATAATGGGAATGTCCTTAAATTCATCACCACCACTGTCTAATAGCTCATAGTATTCTTTACGGGCTGTGGGGCTCATATGTTTTATATCTGGAAGGATTCGATTGCCATCTGAATTATTTAACATACGTTCCAGCACCTTTCTACCCAGGGGTGTAAATCCGGTTTCTAATCCTTCTGATTGATCAGCATAGTTCGTGATAATCCCTGTAAGACTAGGTGCCTGGCCGCATAGATGATTCCAGAAATGATGGGCAATAGTGATAAAGAAAGGGCGAAACTGCCATTTCTTAATTGCGTTTATGTTAATTAAAACCTCCTGTTCATCAGGCTCGGTTCCCAATCCAGTATTTAACACGTGGAGACCTTCAATAGTAATGATGACCGCAATTGTTTGAATTTTGGAAGTCGATTCTTCAGACCTTATCTTTTCAATCTGCTTATAATTCCTGACCAACTTATATCTGTAACGTCCCCCTGCAATTTTAAAGATCTTTCCATCTAACTGCTGATAAAACATATACTGCTGTACAAGATCCTTATAGTAATCCTGCATGCCCTGTATATGATCTACCCTCTTTGCCCCTATGCCCAAAGCGAAGTTGGAAGCCAGATCCAGCAACAGTTCATTGTTAAATTTATTTCGAACAAACCACTTTTCTAAAGGATATAGGGAGACACAAACGGTACTCACACCTCCCAATGAAAGGGCAGTAAAATTAGATTGTGAAAATTTGGTGAGTCCACTCAGATAATTCAGCAGTTTGTCAAATGGAGATGGGGGATCATAGTACCAAAGGCTTTTTTTTCGCCTTCTGTCACCACTGTTCATTCCTACCGGTTTATCCTTAAAACTTTTGCCAAAAGGTTTTAAGGCAGGATGACAATGAAGATCTATATAATTGTTTTTAGAAACCATGACGCCGAGCTACAGATTGCCTCAGTTGCCGGGGATTAAATTGTCCGACCGATATAATCATTAATTTTTAGCCCCGTATATTATTTATCCAAGGTACTAACCAGGTTTTGCTGTATATGATTGGGTACTGCCTTAAACGATGAGAATACAGCACTAAAAGTAGCTTTTCCTTGGGTCAAAGATCTCAGATCTGTTGAATACCGGTAGAGTTCGGCTTCGGGAACCGCACATTTGAGGATCTGAAAGTGATCAATACTATCTATCCCCTGTATGATGGATCGCCTGGCTTGAAGATCTGTCATTACGCTTCCTACTGTTTCCTCAGGAACTTTTACGGTTACTTCTTGAACTGGTTCTAAGAGTTTTGGATTCGCATTCAGGAAAGCTTCCTTAAAGGCATGAGCCCCTGCGATCTTAAAGGCGATATCATTGGAGTCTACGGGGTGCATTTTACCATCGTAGACCATGACCCTGACATCTCTGATAAAGGATCCTGTGAGTGGTCCGGATTCCATTACTTCCAAAATTCCCTTTCGTATCGAAGGCAAATAACGAATATCTATTACCCCACCTACAATGCAATTGTAAAACAACAATTTTCCACCCCAGGGGAGATCAATTTCTTCCTTACCTCTGATATTGAATCCTTCAGGTTCGGGCATTCCTTCTTTCCAGGGTTCTATCTTCATATGAACCTGTGCAAACTGTCCTGCTCCTCCAGATTGTTTCTTATGACGATAACTGGCCGTAGAGGTTCTCTGAATGGTCTCTCTGTAAGCGATCTTAGGTGGCTCAAAATGAGCTTCAATTCCATAATTATTCTTTAAGCTCCATTCTATGGTAGCTAAATGCAGTTCACCCTGGCAGCCAAGGATCATTTGCCGCAATTCTGAGGAATATTCAATGATTACCGTGGGATCCTGAATATGGATCTTTTTGAGGGCATCACTTAATTTTTCTTCCTCCTGTTTCTTAACGGCAGATATTGCCCTCCTGGTTCTTGAAGCAGGATACTGTATTGGTTTGATGGTTACAGGAGAACCATCTAAGTACAGAGTATCGTTTGTTTCTGTATGCTTTAGTTTTAAGCTTGCTCCAATATCACCAACCGTTAGCTTATTCACTTGCTCCCTCTTCTTCCCATCCATGATGAACAATTGGTTAAAAACCTCTGTCTCATCATTTCTTGAATTAACAAGTCTGTCATTTACCCTTACCTCCCCGGATTTTACCTTAAAAAAAGTGATCTGTCCTAAACTCGGCTGAAATACCGTTTTAAAAACAAAAAGAGCGGTTGAAGCTTCTTTCTTCCGCTCAATGGTCTTACCCTCCACAGATTGCTCCTGCTTCAGATCTGCTGCCGCTGGCGCTACATTATCAATAAAGCCCATTAGTCGGCCGCTTCCCATATCATTCAGTGCAGAGACACAAAATACCGGGAACAGTTCATGGTTTAACATACCCGCCTTAATACCTTGTCTCATTTCATCTTCATTTAAGGTGCCTTTTTCAAAGAATAATTCCATTAGGTTTTCATCGTTCTCTGCAGCCTTTTCCACTAATTCATTATGAAGCATATCGGCACGCTCCTTCTCATCTTTCGGAATAGGTAGTTTTTCAGGTTTCCCTCCTTCAGGACCAAACTTGTAACATTTCATTTTCAACACATCGATGATGCATTGAGCCCCATCCATCTTAATGGGATATTGGATCAGGACAGCATTGTTTCCTACAAGTGATTTTATACTGGAAAAGCTAGATTCGAAGTCTGCATTCATATGATCCATTTGGTTAACCACAAAAACTGTTGGTTTTTGGTAGTTGTCTATATAACTCCAGATGATCTCTGTCCCTACTTCAACGCCATTTTGAGCATTGATCAAAGTTAGAATGGTATCCGCCACGCGGATAGAGGAGATAATTTCACCAACAAAATCATCCAGTCCTGGAGTATCTATAATATTTATCTTGTAATTACGCCATTCTGTGTGCAGGGGGGTGGCAAAAACGGATGTACCTCGCTCATGCTCAATTTCGTGATAATCCGAGACAGTATTCTTATTTTCAACTGTACCTCTCCGGTTAATCAATCCTGCTTCAAATAACATTGTTTCCGCCAAAGTGGTCTTACCACTTTGATGCGCTCCAACAAATACAACATTTTTAATGTGCTTATCATCGAATACTTTCATAGTCTTAGGTATTTAGATCGTATTAAATAAACTAAAAGCCACATCAAAAAGGAATTATAGAAGGGACTTTCTCAAGGATGCAATTGCCAGAGTCAGAATCGGATAAAGATGGCGTTCAACTCCAATTACAATGCATACTAATTTACTGCTTTTTCACTTCAAAAACCACAAAAAAAGGTCAATATTTTAAGAAATACTATCCCATTCTTCAGGAAGGTTTATAGTATAGGAATGGGTAAGTCTTTAAACCGATAAATCAGGAACTATGGATGCTGTTTTTCTCTTACAAATGGAACAAAACGAACGGGCATCAGCGACTTGCTTTTGATCTTCCCATTTTTCTTCGTTAGCAACATTAATTGTCGAACGCCCTTATGTGGACCAATAGGAATTATCATCCTTCCATTTTCAGCCAATTGTTCTACCAGAAAAAGAGGAATATTCTCAGCTCCTGCGGTAACTATTATGGCATCAAAAGGAGCTTTCTCCTTCCAACCATAGTATCCGTCCCCAATTTTTACGGCAACATTATGGATGTTTAAGTTTTTCAACCGTTGAACAGCCTGTTGTGCAAGATCGTTAACTATCTCAATTGTGAAAACGGTATCGATCATCTGGGATAATACGGCTGCCTGATACCCGGATCCTGTCCCAATTTCCAATACTCTGTCCGGCGCTTTTAAATGAAGTGCCTGCGTCATATATGCCACCATAAAAGGTTGTGAAATGGTTTGCCCTGAACCAATAGGCAGGGGCCTGTCATCATAGGCAAATGGTTTTTGTGATTCGGGAACAAACGCCTCTCTGGGAATCTTCCCCATCGCATTTAAAGTGGCTTTATTTGTAATACCACGTGGTTTCAATTGTTCTTCCACCATCCTATGCCTTTGTACGGGATAATCATCCTGGGCAAA
>NZ_CAMYKH010000079.1 GCF_947258935.1 uncultured Muriicola sp. | reverse complement strand
ACTTATTTGGCATCTATACTAAATAAGAACTCCACTTCGTTTTGTGTATATCCGTTAAACCTTCTGTGCAAACAGCAGTCTAATTTAAATATCGGATTAACATAAAAACATAACCATGAAGAACTGGAAATTCATGCTCTCGGCTTTGGTACTGTTATTTTTCTTTTACAGTCCATCTGCGGAAGCACAACGCACTACGAGGCGAACCACACGGGTTGTCAATGTAAACCGTCCTGTGAAGAGGAAAATTCGAAGAAAGAAACGAAGAGTACGTCGCCGAACCCTTAGGAGGTTGCCGGCCAATACCAGAGCAAGGGTATGGCGCAATATGTCTTACTACCCGGTGGGCGGAATGTACTATGTGGCCCGTAAGGGTGCCTACGTTAGAGCATTTCCTCCAAGAGGTTTTCGTATCAGAACTATTCCCGGAGCATTTACGCGTTTGATGGTGAGAGGGGCTGTTTACTATTATTCTACCGGAGTCTTTTACCAAAATGTGAATGATGAGTATGAAGTAGTTGCTGCCCCTGTAGGAGCCGTGGTGAAGGAATTGCCTGAAGATGCTGAAGAAATGGATTTTGAAGGGATAACTACCTATGAACTAAATGAAACTTTGTATAAGGCCATCGATGACGGTTATGAGGTGGTTGAACTCCTGGATGATCAGGATTGAGGTATATACTATATGTATCAAATAAAAAAGCTCCCTCATCTGAGGGAGCCTTTTTTTTAAGTTGGTTATGTTTGGTAAGATTTGGGATTTCAAAAATGCATTTTTACTGCACCAAAAAAAAAGAATAGTTGTCAAGGACCATATTTTGTATGCTAACTATTTTGAATGTGTTGTTATCAATATCAATTACATTGAAGGGCCACAAAAAAAACCACACTGCATAACAGTGTGGTTCATTTCTTATTTCTAATAAGTGGACTAATTTATAACCACCTCATACCAGTATCAATTTGATAGTAGTAGGTAATTAAATTTTTATAGGGCGTCCAATACTTCTTGTGGTAATAACACCTTATTTATTACATGAACTGCTCCGTTTGTTGTGGCCACGTTGGCGATGACAACCTGGGCATCCGTATCAGTGGCATCTCCAATAAATACACCTCCGCTAAGATTCACAGTAACATCTTCTCCCTGTACTGTTGTGATCATCATTCCGTTAGTTAAATTGGTTGAATAGGCAGCTGTACCGGATACAACATGGTAGGTTAATACCTTGGCAAGCAATTCTTTTTCAGCAACAGTATCAAAATCTGCCAAACTGTTGAATTCGGCTCCAAGATCATCTAATAGTGCTGCAAAGGCATCGTTCGTTGGAGCGAATACGGTAAAAGGTCCGTCACCACTCAAAACTACATCTAAATCAGCATCAGCCTGTAATAGTGCTTCTACCAATAAGCTCAAATTTGGAGTAGCTTGAGCTGTTTCCACAATGTTTAATGAAGGAGGGTTAAGCGCATTAATTACTTCCTGTGGCAATAACACTTTATCAATTACATGTACCACCCCGTTTGAAGCCAGTACGTCAGGAATTACAACTTCTGCTGCTATATCTGTAGCATCGCCAATGAATACACCTCCATTCAGATCAACGGAGACATTTTCACCCTGGAACGTTTCTATTCTCATGTCTTGCATTAAATCTGTTGACAAAGCTTCTGTGCCAGCCACAACGTGGTAGGTCAATACTTTCACAAGTAATTCTTTTTCGTCAGCAGTGTCAAAGTCTGCCAAACTGTTATATTCGGCTCCAAGATCATCTAATAGTGCTGCAAATGCATCATTTGTGGGAGCGAATACGGTAAAAGGACCGGTACCACTCAAAACGACATCTAAATCAGCATCAGCCTGTAAAAGTGCTTCTACCAATAAGCTTAAATCTGGAGTAGCTATTGCTTTTTCCACGATGTTTTGGGTTGGGATACCAAGAGCATCCAATACTTCTTGTGGCAACAATACCTTATCTATTATATGTACCACTCCATTAGAAGTAGCTACATCTGCTGTAATTACCTCAGCTTCAGTGTCCGTTGCATCCCCGATGAAAACTCCTCCATTTAAATTTATGGTTACATCTTCTCCCTGAACGGTTGTTATCATCATACCATCTGTTAGATCTCCAGAGAATGCTTCTGTTCCGGCAATAACATGATAAGTCAAAACTTTCGCTAAAAGTTCTTTTTCATCAGCGGTGTCAAAATCGGCTAGACTGTTATAATCGTCACCTAAGTCCTCTAATAAAGCTGCAAAAGCTGCATTGGTTGGTGCAAATACGGTAAATGGACCAGCAGCACTTAAAGTGGCCACTAAATCAGCATCAGCTTGGATTAAAGCATCAACCAAAAGACTGAGATCGGAAGTGCCTTGGGCGGTTTCAACGATATTTAGTTCGTCGATTACAATAATTGGATCGTTTTCATCATCATCCGAGCAGGAGGCAACAAATGCCACGGCAAGGAAAAGAAATAATGTTTTGAAAAATTTAGAAGTTGTTTTCATTAGAATCTTTTTTTATTTACTAATGTTTAACTAAAGTAGTATATAACTTAAACAAAAAAAGATGTTTAATAAATGTTTAACAGAGCTGATAATATGATCTTACTAACATTATTAATGTACATAGTAGTAAATACGGCACTCCATAAAATTTTCGTAATTGTTAGTGATTGTTCAGAAAATTATTTGTGTTTATATTATATTAATAAAGTATTAACAAAATAATGAACTATTTCATAACAACAAAAGTGTCAAAATATGTAAAGCATACCTCCCAGAGCTCAACCGGAATGATATGAACTCTACTTTATTTCTTATTTTTGCAGCATGAAAAAAGTGGTGGTCGGACTGTCAGGAGGAGTAGATAGTAGTGTTGCTGCATACTTGCTAAAGCAGCAGGGATATGAAGTGATAGGACTATTTATGAAGAACTGGCACGATGATTCGGTGACCATCTCCAAGGAATGCCCCTGGCTAGAGGATAGCAATGACGCCCTTATTGTAGCCGAAAAATTAGGGATCCCATTCCAAACGGTAGATCTCAGCGTTCAGTACAAGGAACGTATTGTAGATTATATGTTTCGTGAATACGAACGTGGAAGAACTCCTAATCCCGATATCCTTTGTAACCGGGAAATAAAGTTTGATGTTTTTTTAAAGATAGCACTCGACCTTGGCGCCGATTATGTGGCTACCGGTCACTATTGCCAAAAAGGGATAATTCAGAATGAGGCAGGTGAAACTCAATATCAGTTGTTGGCAGGTAAAGATCCCAATAAGGATCAATCCTATTTTTTATGTCAACTATCACAAGAACAATTGGCAAGAACCTTATTTCCTATTGGCGGACTTCTTAAACCTGAAGTGCGAAAAATAGCAGCGGAAAATAAGTTGATCACTGCAGATAAAAAAGATTCTCAGGGACTATGTTTTATTGGGAAAGTTCGGTTACCCGATTTTTTACAACAGCAGTTAAAACCTAAGAAAGGGGATATCGTTGAAGTGCCTGCAGATGCAAGTCACTATCAACACCTTCTTCCAAATTTTGAGAATAAACAGCAAGAGCTGGCATTTCTATCCGAAAAACCTCATTATAGCAAAGAGGATGGCAAAATTGTCGGAGCACATCAGGGCGCGCATTATTTTACCATTGGTCAGCGTAAGGGTTTAGATGTTGGAGGCACCAAGGAACCACTATTTGTAATTGGTACTGACGTAGATGAAAATGTGATCTATACAGGGCAGGGGAAGACTCATCCTGGGCTGTACAGAAAGACCCTGTTTGTGAATCAGGATGAAGTGCATTGGGTTCGACCAGATCTGGCACTGCAGATAGATGAAACTATGGAGGTCATGGCAAGGATACGATATCGCCAACCGTTACAAAAAGCCACCTTATATCAGGTAGATGGCGGATTGTATGCCGACTTTGAGGAGAAACAAGCGGCCATAACAGAAGGTCAGTTCATTGCGTGGTATAAAGGGGACGAGCTTATTGGATCTGGAGTCATCTCATAATCTAAAGTGGTTTTTAAATACATATGAATAATAGAATTACACATCTTTTTGGGGTTCAATATCCGATAGTACAGGCGGGGATGATCTGGGCAAGTGGCTGGCGGCTTGCTTCTGCGGTATCTAATGCCGGTGGCCTTGGGTTATTGGGAGCGGGGAGTATGTACCCTCAGGTGTTAAGAGAGCATATTCAGAAATGTCAGCAGGCAACTACCAAACCATTTGGGGTGAATGTCCCTATGTTATACCCGGATATTGATCAGCTCATGCAAATCATCATGGAGATGGGGGTAAAGATTGTTTTTACCTCGGCCGGAAATCCCGCAACCTGGACGGCTAGGTTAAAAGAAAAAGGCATCACAGTTGTACATGTGGTGAGCAGTGTAAAATTTGCGCTGAAAGCAGAACAAGCCGGAGTGGATGCTGTGGTAGCTGAAGGATTTGAAGCAGGTGGGCATAATGGTAGAGATGAGACCACAACCCTTACCCTGATCCCTGCGGTAAAAGAGCACATACAGATCCCGTTGATCGCTGCAGGGGGTATTGCAACCGGGCAAGCTATGCTGGCGGCCATGGTGCTTGGCGCAGATGGTGTGCAGGTAGGCAGCAGGTTTGTAGCCTCACACGAAGCCTCGTCTCACCTGCTGTTCAAACAAAAGGTAGTGGACGCTAAAGAGGGCGATACACAACTAACCTTAAAAGAACTGGCTCCTGTTCGGATGCTTAAGAATCCTTTTTATCAGCAGATACAAGAAGCCTATAAACGGTGCGCTTCTGCTGAAGAACTCAAGACATTACTAGGCAGAGCCAGGGCAAAGCACGGAATGTTTGAAGGAAACCTTGAGGAAGGAGAACTGGAGATCGGTCAGGTTTCTGCGATCATTCATGACATTAAACCAGCTGCACAGATCATCGAAGATATGATGCAAGAATATAATCAGGCCAAGAACGCAGTTTATTTTTAACGACCTAAAAAGAATGTGATATACTCACTTTGATCTAAGTTTAGTCCTTTACATTTTTCAATAATGAATTTATGTCCTCTACCAAACGTGTAATTTCTTTCTTTTTAGTTCCATCATATATCCCTCTAATTTGCTTTAAGGTATCTACCAGAATAAAATTTGGCGTATGGATAAAATCCTGCAAACCTCCGTCACCTTCATCTACAACGGCAAAATAACTTTTACGTGCCAGGGTATAAATATGTTCTTTATTCCCTGTGGTAATGTTCCATTTAGAGATATCGGCCCGGTATTTTAGGGCATATTTTTTTAGAACAGCAACACTATCATATTCAGGGGTAACTGATAAGGACAGTAATTTTAACTTGTCTTCTTCCTTAAAGATTTCCTGAAGTTGTGCCATGTTGTTACTCATTGCGGGGCAAATACTGGGGCAGCGGGTAAAGAAGAAATCTGTAACATATATTGTGCCTTCATAATCTGCCTGGGTGATGGTATCCCCATCCTGATTTATCAAAGAAAAATCCATAACCCGATGCCCCAGATTTAATTCATGAAGGCTACCGTCTACCAAAGCCGGATTCAGATCAGCAGGGTTATAAATGGGCGGTTCTCTATTCGCAGTATTAAGCGGTACAATAAAATAGACAGCTATAATAAGTAGAACAACTATTGCTAGTGGAAAAAGCAATTTCTTCATTTTCCTGGGATGTGTTTGTTTGGAATAAACCAAACAGGGTTGTTAAAGTACCGAATTATTAATATCGATATCGGCATGTTCCCAAGCCTTATCATATTCTTTTTTGATTTTTTGTGCTTCATCCATTTTGCCCTGTGACACAAGGCTTTTGTATAGCCCCATTAAAGACCAGCCATTTTGCCTTAAAATTTCCAAATCTTCTCTGAATACTTTTTCGGCTTCCTGAGGTTTCTCAGCTTTTAATAAGATAGCTCCTAAGTTTTGGCGTGCAGGGATATACCATGCAGCCGGCTCTGTATACGTTAACTCATCTTCAATGATCACTGCGTTTTCTAAATGCTCTTGTGCCTTAACAAGATCCCCATCTAAGGCTGATAACTCACCGGCAACAACTTCATAAGCCAGCTTGCCTATTGTTTCACTGGGGTCGAAACCTGCTGCGATCAATTCTTTCAAAGCAGGGTCTGTTAGCATTTCCTGAATAGCATCTAGTTCTTCTTTAGCTTCTTTTGCATTGTTTTTTCTGATAAAAGCTATTCCCCTTGCATAATGCCAAATAAGTTTTAGATGTTTAATTTCTGAATTGGGACTCGGTGTTGTTAGGATATCATTCCATTTACCAAATCGCACATAGGCTAGTAATGGAACAGAAGCAAAATTTTGTAAAAATGGCATTTCCAACAATTCTCCGTTAGGAACTTTTTCAGCAGTTTTTTTGGCTGCATCTATGGCAATATCACTGGCTCCTAATAAACTGGCCGCCGACCATAAAAAATGAATGTTATGAGGGTAGTAACCCAATGGGTACATTCCTTGTGAATAACACTGTGAAATATAATCTTCATCTGCCAGTATGGCTGCCTGATTTGACTCAACGGCGTCTAAATATCTTCCAACACGAATATAAATATGGGATGGCATATGAACAATATGCCCGGCGGCTGGCATTAAGCTCGCTAATTTTTCTGCACTTGGGACCGCCAGATCCGGTTTAGGCAATTCTACCATATGAATATAATAGTGATGTGATCCAGGATTGTCTGGATTAATCTGCATAGCTTTCTCGAGTGCCTTCTTGGCTTCGGCAATATTGGGTGATGGATTTCCGGCCTTGTCCCAATAGTTCCAGGGAACTGTATTCATAACAGAAGCTGCGTATAGTGTTTGCACATCCGCATCTTCAGGAAACTGTTTTGCAACTTCAGTCATGGCTTTCATATAGGCCATATTTAATTCGGCAACATCCTTTGTTAGGTCCGCACTGTATCTGGATGTAAGCGCATTTATCAAGGCCTGTTCCTTGGGAGATGCATTCGCTGCCCATTTTTTAGCTTTTTCAAGAGCTTCATTATATTTAATCTTGCGCTCATCCGGGGGTAAGGGATCGTTTATGTTTGGCCCAAGTGTATAGGCCTGTCCCCAATAGGTCATCGCAGCTGTAGGATCTAACCTGGAAGCCTCCATAAAAGAACGATGTGCTTCTGCATGGTTAAAAGCATATGTAAGTTTTAGACCTTGATCAAAAAATTCTTGAGCCCTTTCTTCCGAGGTTGAAATAGGGAAATGAAGGTTTCCTAAATTTTCAAATAGAGGTGAAATTTGTTGTGTAGTATCTATATCTTCCAATAAAAATTTAGCTACTGTACATTTAATGGCTCCGAAAGATGCCAATTGTGATGGATCTTTTTGTTTTTCTTGGATCGTAGGTACTAATAAAAATACTAGTGCTAAAAAGGCTCCTGCGATAATGAATACGATGATTTTAGGTTTCATAATGGGTATAGTTGGTTTATTGCTTAAAGTGCTAATTATAAGACACTTAAATGTACAAAATATTAGTAAACATGAATAGGAAAACTCACGAACTTTTTAAGTAGTTAGTTCGTGAGTTTAATTCAATAGCCCTTATTTTTCTAGCTATCTTTTATTTGGTATGGTCTATTAAAGTGTTGATATGCCCATCCATCATCTCAAAGGTCAATCCCATTTTTTATCGATGGTAAGAAGTGTCCTCAAAAGTACATTGGCTCCATTGGCCATATCCTCAGGGAATGTATATTCTTTCGGGGAATGACTTATGCCGTTTACACTTGGGACAAAGATCATCCCTACGGGGACTATTTTGGCCATATCCTGGGCATCATGCCCGGCTCCGCTTTGCATTTGCTTGCTACTCAGACCAAGGGCCTTTGCTTCCTTTGTGATCAGCGCTTGTATTCTTGGATCTGTTAGGGCAGGAGCAGAAGTGGCATCAATGGGGGTAAAGGTAAATTGAGTGCCCGTTTCATTTTCGATGTCTTTTGCCCGCTTTGCCATAGCACTAAAGAGGTTTACTATTTTCTCAGATGACAAGTCGCGTATCTCCAGGCTCACTACTACCTGTCCGGGGATTACATTGGGAGCTCCCGGCAGCGCAGCGATCCGCCCAACGGTTCCTACCTGTTTACCTTCGAAACTATTGGTAACTTCATTGACTGCTATAATAAACTTAGCCGCTGCCAGTAAGGCGTCCTTTCTCAAAGCCATAGGCGTAGTGCCGGCATGATTCGCAAACCCTTGGATGCTGACGTCCCACCATTTAATACCTACGATACCTTCCACGACCCCAATATCAATTTGTTCCCTGTCTAGTATCCCACCTTGTTCTATATGGAGTTCAAGGAAAGCTGCCAAGCTGCCTTGAGGACGTTCTACCTCCGCTATACGGTCTGCATCACCACCTATGCGATTTATTCCTTCCCTCATTGAATACCCTGTACTATTCACCACATTAAGGGCATCTCCCTTGAGATCCCCTACCAAAGCTCTGCTACCCATTACCCCGCCTTCCTCATTCGAAAAAATAAAGACCTCCAGGGGATGCTCGGTCTGTATCCCCGCTACATTCAGAGTCCTAACGACTTCTATGGCGGCAAGTGAACCCACACAGCCGTCATAATTTCCCCCATTTGGGACCATATCAATATGCGATCCGAAGCCTATCGGTTTTTTAGAGGGATCCTTCCCTGCTCGTTTCCCCGTGATATTTCCAGCGAAGTCAACACTGACTTCAAGTCCTGTTACTTGCATCAGGGAAATGATATAGGCCCTGCCCGCCAGATCGGCATCGCTAAAGGCCACCCTATTGGTTTCCCCGTTCTCCATGACTCCATATTCTGCCAATGACATAATAGAAGCCTCCAGCCTTCCCTGGTCTACTTTAGGAATGTTTTGAGCAAAGCCCAATAGGCCGCTTAAAAGAAATACACAAATGATTTTTTCTGGGGAAGCCATAGTAGATAGGTTAGGAAGACAAGATATAAAGCTAATGAATTATTGACAACGGCTATGCCTTATTTTAGTTCAATTTTGTCTATTTCTAATCGGAATTCCTCTGCTTTTTTATTCCCGATCAGAAAGGCCACTTCTTCTATTTGCTCCCCGGGAAAGGATGTCATGTTTAATAGCCGTCCCCTGAACTGAGGGATCATTTTTTCGAATGGAATGGAAATAGTCTCCCAGGTACCTTTGGTCTGGATATTGATGGCATAATTAAAATAATCTGAGGCATTGGTTTTAAGTCTTACCTGATAGTTCTTTCCATCACCTTTCA
>NZ_CAMYKH010000078.1 GCF_947258935.1 uncultured Muriicola sp. | reverse complement strand
AGACAAAGTTTTTGGCTTCATGAGCAAGTAATAAGGAACGCTTGTCATCATCATTGCATGCAGGGAAAGTGCCTCACTCTCTACTATTTCTATGAATTCCTGCAAGTCTCCTGTCTCGAATACAGATAGCAACCTGGATAAATTCTTATGAGCCTGGGCAAAACGCGACTTGGCAAACGGGTGGTTGTTCATCAGATCGTGCCCTGCGGTACTACTTACAGTCTTTTCTCCTTTGTGAACCAGCAATATGGTATCCTGATACCCCTGAAAGACCTCGTGGACCTTACCTCCATAAGGTAACCCAACTAGATCAGAACTGTCAGAAAGATCGTTGTGCTTCCCCCATTCTACAATGGGTCCACTAATACTTCTGCAAGCACTTCCAGAGCCTAAACGAGCGAGAAAAGACGCTTTTTTCAATAAAAAATCAGTATCCATAGAAGGTGTCATTCTTTTCTCTATGTCCATAAGGCATAAAGCCAGGGCCGCCATCCCACTTGCAGAAGAGGCTATCCCACTACTATGGGGAAAGGTATTGCTGGTATCGATCTTTAGATGATACTCACTTAAAAAAGGCAAATATTTGGAAATACGCTGAAAGAAGGTGTTGATCTTAGGTCGAAATTCTTCCTTGGATTTCCCTTCAAAAAGAAGATCAAATGACGGTCTACCGTCACCCTTTTCCTTTCTTTCATATGCCACTGAAGTGGTGGTAGCAGCATTGGAAAGCGTAAAACTAATAGAAGGATTTGCCGGGATCTGATCTGGAAATTTTCCCCAGTATTTTACCAAGGCTATATTGCTTGGTGCCCTCCATGTTGTGGTGCCGGAAGTAACCAGGGATGGATATTTCGAAGGAATAAATTCCTGTTCGTTCATTCTACGAAAATTTAATACAAAGATAGTTTTTCAACACTTTAGGCAAGCCCTCAATTAAATTAAATTCCTATTTTAGGGTACATAGAATGGTTTCCAATGAAGAAAAAAGCGCTGTACATAGTCATTGCCGTTACCATTTGCCTGCTTATTGGTTTTTTAGCAGGTTTTGCCACCCAAAGTTCTGTAGACACCTGGTATACTACCCTTAACAAACCAAGTTTTAATCCACCAAACTGGATTTTTGCCCCTGTTTGGACCCTATTGTATATCCTTATGGGAATTGCGGCCGGATTGGTCTGGGCCAAGGGTTTTTATCATGTATGGGTTAAAACAGCCCTCTATTATTTTGGATTTCAACTCCTTTTCAACGCCCTATGGAGCATTGTTTTCTTTGGTTTTCAAGAGCCTTTTTGGGCCTTGTTGGTTATTCTTGTCTTGTTGATCCTGATTCTATTAACTATAAAGTGGTTTAAGATCGTCAGCAAACCTGCAGCCTATTTACTTCTCCCATATCTACTATGGGTGAGCTTTGCTATGATTCTGAATTACAAGATCTGGGAATTGAATTAAGTATTTGATTTGCTTTCCTTTTAGGTGTTCTTCCTAATTATGCTAAATAAAATAATTCCTTTACATTTAAAGAATTGGAACATTATAATAGAACATAGAACAAAGGACCTATATGCAATCATACATTCTGGCCCTGGACCAGGGAACTACAAGTTGCAGGGCACTGGTATTAGACAAAAAGGGTACTATTATCTCCTCGGCCCAAAAAGAATTTACACAACACTTTCCAAAACCCGGATGGGTAGAGCACGATGCACTTGAGATTTGGAATACACAGGCTGAGATGATGAAGTTGGCCCTCGATCAAAAGAAGATATCTCCAAAGTCTATTGCTGCCATAGGTATAACCAATCAGCGCGAAACTGTTGTTATATGGGACAAGAATACCGGACTTCCAATATATAATGCCATCGTTTGGCAAGACAAACGAACCGCCGATTACTGTGATTCTTTAAAAAAGGAAGGATTGTCGCCCATGATACGGCAGAAAACCGGTTTGGTCATAGACGCCTATTTTTCCGGCACCAAGGTAAAATGGATTCTAGATCATGTTGAAGGTGCCCGCGAAAGAGCCGAGGCCGGCGATCTTCTAATGGGGACCATAGACAGCTGGCTTATTTGGAAAATGACAGACGGTGACATGCATATCACAGATGTAACCAACGCTTGCCGTACACTATTTTTTGACATCAATACCCTGGCCTGGGATGCCGAATTATTAAAAATGTTCAACATTCCTTCATCCATACTCCCTGAGGTTAAATCTTCTAGTGAGGTATATGGCCATACATCAGAATCACTTTTAGAAATAAAAATACCGATCGCAGGGATTGCCGGAGACCAGCAGGCAGCCCTATTTGGCCAAATGTGTACAAAACCGGGAATGGTAAAAAATACGTATGGTACAGGTTGTTTTATGTTGATGAACATTGGAGATAAACCTATAGTTTCTAAAAACAATTTACTCACCTCAGTGGGGTGGCAGATCAATGGAAAAACCCAATATGTTCTGGAGGGCAGTATTTTTATTGCCGGGGCAGTAGTACAATGGCTTCGCGATAGTCTGAAGATCATCAACTCTTCTGCTGAAGTGGAACAAATAGCCTGCTCCGTGGATAGTTCGGACGGCGTATACTTTGTGCCGGCTTTTGCAGGTCTGGGTGCACCTCATTGGAATCAGCATGCCAAAGGATCTATTTTTGGGCTTACCAGAGGAAGTACCTATGCCCATATAGCCAGAGCGGCGCTGGAGTCGATTGCATATCAGACCATGGATGTCTTAAAAGCGATGGAGGCAGATTCTGGCATTACAATCAAGGAATTACGCGTAGATGGAGGTGCCACCGTTAACAACTTGCTGATGCAATGCCAGGCAGATGTTCTCAATACTATTACCGTTAGACCTAAAATTGTAGAAACTACAGTGATGGGCGCCGCCTTTCTTGCCGGATTGGCCGTTGGCTATTGGAACGATCTTGAAGAAATACAAGCCATCTGGGAAACTGAACATCGATTTCTTCCAAATGAAGATAGGACAGAAATAGAAGCAGGGATCAAAGGCTGGTATAAAGCTATTAATGCTCTGGAATATTGGACCAAAGATTCTTAATTTATATATATGACACCTTTTATTGCTGAATTAATTGGAACTGCCCTTTTGATTACCCTAGGATGTGGTGTTGTTGCCAATGTTATTTTGGAGAAAACAAAAGGACAAGGAGGCGGGTGGATAGTGATCACCACTGCATGGGCCTTTGCCGTTTTTGTGGGTGTAGTAGTGGCAGCACCCTATAGCGGAGCACATATAAATCCTGCAGTTACCATTGGCTTGGCAGTCGCAGGTAGTTTTGAATGGTCTGAAGTTCCCTCCTACCTCCTGGCACAACTTCTGGGGGCAATGCTCGGAGCCTTTTTTGTATGGATCACGTATAAGGATCACTTTGATATTACCAAAGATAAAAGCTTAAAACTGGGAGTGTTTGCCACCATTCCGGCTATACGAAATTTTGGTTCCAATCTTTTTAGTGAAGTTTTTGGCACCTTTGTTCTGGTCTTTACCATTTTATTTTTTACAGATGCTTCAATGGCCACAACAGAAGAGATCATAGGCCTTGGATCTCTGGGTGCACTACCTGTTGCGCTTCTGGTCTGGGTAATAGGGCTGGCATTAGGCGGAACTACTGGCTATGCCATTAATCCTGCCCGTGATCTGGGCCCTCGACTCATACATGCAATTATGCCCATAAAAGATAAAGGTAGTAGTGATTGGGCCTATTCCTGGGTACCTATTTTAGGGCCAATCCTTGGAGGCATATTAGCGGCCCTACTTTCTTTGATCCTCAATTAAGATAGGATCTCTCTTAAGAATTTGCTATGGCCTGCGCTGCCAGGTAAGATCCGGTCCAGGCATTTTGGAAATTATATCCGCCTGTAATAGCATCTATATTTAAAATCTCCCCTGCAAAATAAAGTCCCGGGTGCAGCTTGCTTCCAAATGTCTTGAAATTGACCTCTTTCAGGTCTATGCCGCCTGCCGTCACAAACTCTTCTTTAAAAGTGCTTTTCCCCTCTACTAAAAATTCACCTGCTGTAAGTTCCCTGGCCAGTTCCTGAAGTTGCTTCTTGGAGATATCGGCCCATTTCTGATCGGGAAGAATACCGGCTGCCTGCACTAATTTCCCCCAAAGCCGTTTAGGAATATCCAAGGGATGCGTTCTAAAGACTGTTTTCCTGGCCTCCAATTCTTTTACTTCCATCAAAAAGGAAAACAGGCCTTGCTGATGATACTCTGGCACCCAATTTACCTGTATCCTGAAACGGTATTGGTAGTCGTGCAAGATCCTTGCGCCCCAGGCAGAAAGTTTAAGGATAGCCGGTCCGCTCATTCCCCAGTGAGTGATCAACAGCGGACCTTCAGAGACCAATTCCTCACTGCGCTCAGCGCTGCTTTTCAGGGATACCGTGATTTTTTTTCCAGGTAGGTCTCTGGATACCACTTTTACTCTGGCGTGAGTGCTAATTCCGGGGATCCCTTCAATACGCGGATCGTGAACATTAAAGGTAAATAAAGAAGGTACAGGTTCTATGATTGTGTGTCCTAACCTTTTTAGAACATTCCACATTTTTGAACTACTCCCGGTAGTAATAAGTAGTCGTTTCGCAAAAAAAGATGTTGTCTTGGTTTGGACCTCATAAACTTCTCTGTTTGCTGAATCAGAAGTAGGAATTAAGATATCAGTTACTGCGGTATTCCTTATTAGATCGATCTTGGAGCTCGCTATGGCGTCCATAAAGCAATCGATAATGGTTTGGGAAGAGTTGGAAACAGGAAACATCCTTCCATCATCTTCGATCTTTAATTCAATACCCCGTTTTTGAAAAAATTCTACGGTATGTTCTGTATGATGGGTGTTAAACGGTCCAAGTAATTCTTTCTCCCCTCTGGGATAATGTTGTGACAGAATTTTGGGATTGAACTGGGCATGGGTTACATTGCAACGACCTCCACCGGAAACCTTTACCTTCCCCAGCACTTGCTTTCCCTGTTCAAGAATAGCTATCTTGAGATCTGGCCTAAATTCTGCCAAATTAATAGCACCGTAGAAACCGGCAGCTCCTCCTCCAATAACAATAACATCATACATTAGTGTGCCCTCTCGGGAAAATTTGTAAAGATTCCGTCTACTTTAAAAGTTCTCATCGCTGCAATGTCCTCTGGTTCATTGACCGTCCAGGTATACACCTTAAAACCTTCATCGTGTAATGCTTTTACTGTTTCAGCATTTAAGGTCTTGTAATATGGGTTGATGGCCACAGCCTCTAACTTCTTGGCAGTTGGTATTGCCTTAATAGGGTCTTCTTCCGTAAGGACGGCAATGGCAATCTCCGGATTTAAAGAACGCATACTTTCCAATTCCTGCCAATTAAAGCTGGAGATAACAAAATCTTCTAATTTCCATCCCTTTTCTGTGATATAGTCGTCTATGATAAAGTTAACCCTGTCTGAGGTATTGGCACCTTTGAGTTCAATGTTCAGGGGCACCCTATGATCTATCAATTTTAGGACATCCTGGAGCATAGGGATCTTGTGATTCCCTTCGAGGATCACTTTTTGCAACTCGAAGATGTTGTAATCTTCAATAAGTCCTCCTGCATTACTAAGTCGTTCCAGACGTTCATCGTGAAAGACTACGATCTCTCCACTTTTTATCTTAAAAACATCGATCTCGATCATATCCACTCCCAGATCCATCGCCTTCTGAATGGAAGCAAGTGTATTTTCCGTCTCATGCCCCATGGCACCCCTATGACCTATAACCAGCATATCATGATTCATTCCTGTACAACTTGAAATTAGTACAATCACTAAGACAATTCCATAATTCTTCATGGCCCATATTGTTTTTCTATAGCTCAAAAATACAACTTGACATGAAAAGTTAACTACCCTTAAAGAATATAGGATATTATTATTTTTTTAATATAATAATTATTGATTCCTTATAAATTATCATAATTTTTTTTATATATGATATTTATTATTTAATACCTTTAACAGTACAACAACCAATTAAATTCAAAACTATGTTTTCAAAACAACATCTTTTGGCTACCATAGTGGCAACGGTCACTATGTTCGTTCTGGGCTACCTGATATGGGGGGTAGCTACTGTTGACTTTTTTGAAGGTCATTCCATAAACAGTGTCATGAAAGACCCACCACTTTTTCCATGGATCATTGCTGGTAATTTAGTTGCCTCATTTGCCCTTTGCGTTATTTATGGCAAATGGGCCCGTGGGTACCACAGTATGGGCGGTGGTTTTCAATTCGGGGTCTGGGTTGGCATCTTTGTGGGATTAGGTATGGGTCTGCTCTGGTATGGCACCAGCGAAATGATGGACCTGGAAGGTCATCTCGTGGAAGCTGGATTAGACATCGTCTTTTACGGAATAGTATGCATGGTGATTGCCCTCATGTTCAAGGCTACCCAACCTAAAAATGAGAGTGCATAAGCATAAAAAAGGGTAGGTGTCCTATTAATTACCGGGGGTACATATCCTTATTCCTTTAGTTTAAGAATATAGGATTGAAGTGGGGCCAGCGCTACATCGAAAAGGCCCTGCCCTTCTTCAACCTTAAGCGTAACCGTCGTTTTAGTATAAAGCAGATCGGTCATTTCATACGATGATCCTTCCATTAAGTTCCAGGCCTCCACAACTGAAGGTGGTATTTTCATTTGTAATTGGTAAGATTCATTAGAATCGAAATTGGAAAGCACCAGGAGACGCTCTTTATCTTTCCATCGAACAAATGATAACACTCTGTAGTTATATCCCTCTGAATGATCTCTATTGTAATAATGAATATCTTCATAGACACCCATCAGGGCATCATTGCTTATGGTAACATTTAAAAGGCGCTTGTAAAAATCGCGCAGTGCTGTTTCCTCATCAGATAATTGCCCCCCGTCGAACTTCTTATTATTGACCCATCGCTGATGATGGGGCACCCCTATATAGTCAAAAATCGATGTTCTGGAAGGGGATCCAAAACCGGCATTTTCGGCTCCGGGCTCTCCTACTTCCTGACCAAAATATATCATGGTGGGAGAGGTACTTAAGGTGGCAGATACCACCATGGCGGGTTTACCTATTTGGGCGTTACCAACAAATTCCGGACTGGCAATTCGTTGTTCATCATGATTTTCCAGAAAATGCAGCATATGGTGTTCAATATCCATCATCCCTTTTTGTACCACTGGGATATGGTCTGTCCATCCATGTCCTTGCATTATATGTTTTAAACTATCATAGAGTTCTACCTTATCGTATAGGTAGTCCATTTTACCCTTAAAAATATAGTCCCTGTAAAGCGAAGGATTATAGACCTCGGCCAATATCAGGGCCTTCTCATTCTTTTCTTTAATATGAGAATTTAAGTAGCTCCAGAATTCCACAGGGACCATCTCAGCCATATCAAACCGAAAACCATCTACCCCCATATCTAGCCAATACAGAGCGATGTCCTTAAATTTTATCCAGGAATCTGGCACGGCTTTACCCGACCAAAAATCGAGATGCTCCTTAGGTGTCTTAGATCCATACTCATCCGGTAATTGCTCAAAATCAATATTCCCATCCGGGCTAACACCATAATTTATCTTTACAGTCTCATACCAGTCATTCATATCTGGCTGGGCTTTTCTAGACCCGTTGCCGGTCCATTTTGCAGGATCTTCAGGGAAGTAGTGATCTACCAGGGGATGCGGATCACCCCCCAATGGCTGATACCCGTTGGTCCATTCGGGCACTTTAAATGATGCCCCGGGTATATAATAAAAGTTATTATCCTTTTGATACTCTAATGAAGTATTATCAGATGCTCCAAAAGGTTCTTTCCCGGGAGGTGTTGAGGAACCTTCGTAATGTCTGGCCACATGATTTGGTACAATGTCTATGATCAATTGCAGGCCTGCCTTATGGGTCCTGCTGATTAGCTCTTTAAATTCCTCCAGGCGTCTTGTGGGGTCTATTGCAAGATCCGGATTTACATTGTAGTAGTCCTTTACCGCATATGGAGAACCGGCCCTTCCTTTGATGACATCAGGATCATCGTTGGTAATTCCATAGGCCATATAATCAGTAACGAGTGCATGGTGAGGTACACCGGTATACCAAATATGGGTAACCCCAAGATCCTTTATTTCCTTTAATGCCTTGGGTGTAAAATCATTGAATTTCCCTACCCCGTTTTCTTTAAGGGTCCCCCATGGTTTATTGGTGGTAGTTGTGTTCCCAAAAAGCCTCGTAAAGACCTGATATATTACTTTTTTTCTTTCTTTTTTCATAATTGTAACTTCCTTGGCATCCTTTGAAAATTCCTGATCATTCTTGCAGGCAATGACTGCCAACACAAGAATTATAACGATCAGATACCGTCTTATCATATCCTTTTAATTTGAGAGCAGTAGTACTCCCTTATTCTTTAGTTGAAGTTCATTTCCTATGACCACCTCTTCACCTGAAATTATATCACGAAAATTAGAACCAAGGATATCCAATTCCCTTAAACGGTCCATGGAGAGGGAAACGGGTTGCTCATTTTTGTTTAAGATCAACAAGACCTTCTTATTCCCTTTTTGCCTAACTAACATATAGATCCCATTTTCAGGTGCAAAGTGTTTAGTGGCCCCCTCATGAATTGCCGGTTCACTCTTTCTAAAGAGCATCAGTGTTTTTAAAAATTCCTGCATTTTCTTTACCCTGTCGCTCAATCCTTTTCCTGTGAATGCATTTATCTTATCCCCTGCCCATCCTCCGGGAAAATCAGTCCTGATGAGTCCATGGTCCCCCGGTTTTTTACTATTATCCATTAGTATCTCCGTGCCGTAATACACTTGCGGAATACGCGGGGTCATAAGGATAAAGGCCAGTGCCATTCTTGTTAAGGTTTCATCTTTATTCAGTTGGGTATAGACACGGTCCATATCATGATTGTCACCAAAAAGCATCATGTCTTTAGGAGAAGCATAATGAAAATCGTTTGCCAAACCCTCGTATAATTTTATCAAGCCTTTATTCCAATCTTCTTTCTCTTTTAATGCATCCACAAGTGTTTGCTGCATGGGAAAATCCATGGTACAGCGAAGGTATGATTTGAACCCATCGCTATTGTTAGCACCTTGTTGCCAATACCCTACCACCAGCGGATTAAGGCTCCATTCTTCTCCTACGATAGAGAAATTTGGATACTCTGTCATGATCCTTTTTGCCCATTGAGCCATAAAGTTTTTATCCGGATACGGGTAAGTGTCCTGTCGTATACCCCCCAAAGAG
>NZ_CAMYKH010000077.1:19356-32510 GCF_947258935.1 uncultured Muriicola sp. | reverse complement strand
TTTGCTTATTGATATAGATAGAGATAAACTGGCGCGCTATGGCCTTCTTATCGAAGATGTACAGCAGGTTCTGGAAGTTGCCGTGGGCGGTATGATGTTATCACAAACGGTTGAAGGGAGGGAACGGTATGGAATTCGGGTTCGGTATCCCAGAGAATTACGGGAAAATCCGGCCGATATTGAGAATATATACATCCCGATTGCCGGCGGAAAACAAATACGCCTCGGTGAGTTGGTTACTATCCGCTACGAAAAAGGACCTCAAATGATTAAAAGTGAGGATACTTTTTTGGTAGGCTATGTTCTTTTTGATAAACTCGATGGCTATGCCGAAGTGAGTGTTGTTGAAAATGCGCAGGCGTTGATACAGAAGAAAATAGATGAAGGGACTTTGATAATCCCCAAGGGCATTAATTATCGATTTACAGGCACTTATGAAAATCAGCTCCGGGCAGAGAAAACACTAAAAGTGGTAGTTCCGCTGGCGTTGTTTATAATTTTTCTGATCCTGTATTTCCAATTTAGATCTGTGGCTACTTCATTCATGGTGTTTTCCGGAATTGCGGTCGCTTTTGCAGGCGGGTTCTTGCTGATCTGGTTATATGGTCAGGACTGGTTTATGAATTTTGAATTCTTTGGAGAAAACATGAGATCCCTTTTTCAGATGCATACTATTAACCTCAGCGTAGCAGTTTGGGTGGTCTTTATTGACTTATTCGGGATTGCGACAGACGATGGGGTAGTAATGGCCACCTATTTAACACAGACTTTTAGGAAAAATAAACCAGCCACCTTGATGGATATAAGGGCCTCGGTGGTGGAGGCGGGAGAAAAACGTATTCGACCCTGTTTAATGACCACTGCTACTACCTTGTTGGCTCTTTTACCGGTGCTGACATCCACGGGAAGGGGAAGTGATATCATGATCCCCATGGCTATCCCAAGTTTTGGTGGAATGCTCATTGCCCTTATCACCCTGTTGGTGGTTCCGGTACTATTCAGTTGGAGGGCAGAATTTCAATTAAATAAGTCAATACAATGAAAAGAATCTTTCAAATATTAATCGGTGTTGTATTTATTCAGGTGGGGTACACCCAACAGCTGGAATCATTGATTGAACAAGGTTTATTGAACAATCCTGAAATCCAGGCAGGGGAAATCCGCTATAGCATTGCCGTAGAAAAGGTCAAAGAAGTGAACACCCTTCCAAATACCGAGTTTAGTGCCGGATATTTTGCAAGTGAAACAGAGACCAGGACAGGTGCACAAAAGGCCCGGTTTGGGATAAGACAAATGCTTCCCTGGTTTGGTACCATCACGGCTCGTGAGAATTATACAGGTTCCATGGCGGAGGCAGATTATGTTGCCCTGGTAATAGCCAAGAGAAAATTGATTCTCGGAATTTCTCAAGCGTATTATGGATTGTATGCCATAAAGGCGAGGTCGAGGGTTTTAGAGGAGAATATTGAATTACTCCGTACGTATGAGCAATTGGCGTTAAAAAGTGTAGAAGGGGGTAAAACCTCGGCGGTAGATGTATTACAATTACAAATTAGGCAAAACGAATTATTGGAACAACAAAGAATATTACGGCAACAGTATGTAGCCGAAGAAAGCGGATTGAATAATATGCTTAACCGGGATGAAGATATTCCCGTCAGTGTCATGGAGAGTTTTGTACTGCCAGCAGAGGATGATTTTATTATCAGCGATAGTGTGGCAGTGCACCCTGAACTGTTGAAATATGATAGATTGTATGAATCCGTTCTTAAAGACGATCTGTTGGTAAAAAAGGAGGGGTCGCCCATGTTGGGTATTGGTGTAGATTATGTGCCGGTGGCCGAGCGCACTGATGTTTCATTTATGGATAATGGAAAAGATATGGTAATGCCCATGGTATCCGTTTCTGTTCCGATTTTTAGCAATAAGTATTCCTCTCTGGGCAGGCAAAATGCCCTGCGCAAAAAGGAACTGAATGCCATGAGGCAGGAACGCTTTAATACGCTTAAAACACAATTAGCAGAGGCGTTGAGCCAACGAAATTCGGCCAGGATACGATATGTAGCACAATCTGAGAATTTGAAAAAAGCACAAAATGCGGAAGAAATATTGATCAAGAACTACGAAACCGGTACTATCGATTTTAATGATGTGCTCGACATACAGGAATTGCAATTAAAGTTTCAAATGAATATTATTGAGGCTATCAACAGCTATTACAACCAAATGGCGATCATTAATTATCTTTCAAACCAATAAAGAATTAATGAACAATTTAAGGAAGTAAAAAATGAATCACACCTATCATATACATGGGATGACCTGCAATGGCTGCCGCAACCACGTATTGGAAACACTCTCAAAGGTAGAGGGAGTTGCAAAGGTGATGGTGGATCTGGAAAAAGCAGAGGCTTCTATTGAAATGGAGCAGCATATACCCTTGGAGCAATTTAAGAAGGCCCTTGAGAATGACGGAGGGCGTTATAGTATCCATAAACCCGGATCACCTCCTGAAGCTAAAAAAGAAGCATCTAAACATATTGGGAAAGGAACAGGCACCTTTTATTGCCCTATGCATTGTGAAGGTGAAAAGACCTATGATAGGCCCGGAGATTGTCCTGTATGCGGAATGGCTTTGGTAGAAGAAGTAAATCTGTCGCATGCAGCCACAACACAGTATACCTGTCCCATGCATCCGGAAGTCATGCGTGACGAACCGGGTAGCTGCCCAATTTGCGGTATGGACCTGGTTCCTGTGCAAGCAGACATTTCAGCGGAAGAGAAGACCTATAAGAAATTAGTAAAGAAATTCTGGATAGCTGTCGCCTTCACTTTGCCTATTTTTTTAATTGCAATGAGTGAGATGATTCCCAACAATCCGTTATACGATTTGATGGGACAAAAATGGTGGAACTCCATTCAGTTTGCACTTTCTATCCCTGTAGTGTTTTATGCCACCTGGATGTTCTTTGAAAGGGCCTATAAAAGTATAAAAAGCTGGAACCTCAATATGTTCACCCTTATTGGAATTGGTGCAGGCGTAGCCTGGGTATTCAGTGTTTTTGGGATGTTGTTTCCCGACTTTTTTCCGGAACAATTTAAAACCGAATCTGGCGCTGTGCACGTTTATTTTGAAGCAGCCACTGTGATTTTAACGTTGGTATTGATGGGCCAGGTTTTGGAAGCAAGAGCGCACAGTAAAACCAATTCTGCCATAAAAGAATTGTTGAAACTTGCTCCCAATAAAGCCGTACGTGTGGTTGCTGGAAAAGAAGAGGAAGTTTCCATTGACCAGATCCAAAAAGGTGATGTGTTGCGAGTTAAACCCGGGGATAAAATTCCGGTAGACGGAGTTATTACAGAAGGAAAAACTACCATTGATGAATCAATGATTTCGGGAGAACCAATTCCGGTCAACAAGTATGAAGGAGATAATGTGAGTAGCGGAACTATCAATGGCAACCAATCATTTCTTATGATAGCTGAAAAAGTAGGTAGCGATACCTTGCTTTCTCAGATCATTCAAATGGTAAATAACGCAAGCAGGAGTCGTGCCCCTATTCAAAAATTAGCAGATACCGTTTCAGGTTATTTTGTACCCGTGGTAGTACTTATTGCAATAATAACGTTTATTGTTTGGGCAATTTGGGGCCCGGAACCAGTGTATGTCTATGCACTTGTCAATGCTATTGCTGTATTGATCATTGCTTGTCCTTGCGCACTTGGTTTGGCAACTCCTATGTCTGTTATGGTGGGCGTAGGGAAGGGCGCTCAAAACGGTGTTTTGATAAAGAATGCCGAAGCTTTAGAGAAAATGGACAAGGTTGATACCTTGATAATTGATAAGACGGGAACCATTACTGAAAGTAAATGGTAATAAGGTGCATCTGGGTAATGCCAAAATGATGGATCATGCCAATGCAATTATTTCATCTGATGTGGAAAAAGAGGTTCATTCCTTTCAAAAGCAAGGAAAGACTGTTTCATATCTGGCAATAGATGGCGAGGTAGCCGGTTATGTGGTTATAGGTGATAAAATAAAAAGCACGAGTGCTAAAGCTATAAAAGAATTTCAGGATAAGGGTATCACGGTTATAATGCTCACCGGAGACAACCACAACACAGCGCAAGCGGTAGCTGGCGAACTTAACCTGGCCAATTTTAAAGCTGGGATGTTACCTGAAAATAAACTGGAGGAAGTCAAAAAACTACAAGAGCAAGGCAAAGTAGTCGCAATGGCAGGCGATGGTATCAATGATGCCCCTGCACTTGCCAAAAGTGATGTCGGGATCGCTATGGGAACAGGAACAGATGTGGCTATTGAAAGTGCAATGATTACCCTTGTAAAAGGAGATCTGCACGGGATTGTAAAAGCAAGAAATTTAAGTGATAAGGTAATGCGCAATATAAAGCAAAATCTTTTTTTTGCTTTGATATACAATACATTAGGTGTACCCATAGCAGCAGGGGTATTATTTCCGTTTTTCGGAATTCTTTTATCACCAATGATTGCTGCATTAGCAATGAGTTTTAGTTCAGTTTCTGTCATTGCCAACGCCTTACGATTAAGAACAACCCACATAGACTGATAAATATGGTAAAACGTAAAACAGCAGCAAAGATTCGAAAAGCGCACAGGTATCTTGGGCTCTTCCTGGGGATTCAGTTTCTAATGTGGACCATAAGTGGTATCTATTTTAGCTGGACCGACATTGATGAGATCCATGGGGATCATTTTCGAAATGAAAACCCAGCCCCCTTATCTTTCAATAAGCTGGTGAGTCCAACTTCAATTTTGAACCCAAAAGAAGTTGCATCCCTTGAATTAAGAGAAATTGGAGCCAAACCCTATTACTGGATCAATGACAGTTATTTGATAGACGCCCAAACAGGGACTGAAAAAAAGGAGATCACGGAGGAGGAAGCCTTGCAAATTGCACAAAATCATATGCTTTCTTCTTTAAATGTCAAGGACATAGAACGAATTGAGGAGGTAGGAAATCATCATGAATACCGTGAAAAACCATTGCCTGCTTATGTGATTTCGTATGATAGTCCAAAGAATATCAAGGCCTATGTTTCCATAAAAGACGGGTCTTTTCAAACGGTGCGTTTCAGGGACTGGCGCTGGTTCGATTTCTTGTGGATGATGCACACGATGGATTACCAGGGAAGGGATGATTTTAACACACTGTTACTAAGAGGATTTTCGCTTATGGGACTCATTACCATTTTAAGCGGATTTACACTATTTTATGTAAGTTCTCCTACCATCAGAAAGCAATTAAAGAAAAAAAAATAGTTCGATGAAAAAGACAATCATATATATTGGTGTTGCAGTTTTAACAGGCCTTATTGCCGGGTATTTTATATTTCATAATGCTGCCGATAAGCCAGCATCAGACTCTCATGATCACACAACAGAAATGGAAGTAAGTGACGTATGGACGTGTTCCATGCATCCCCAGATAAGACAGTCTGCCCCAGGTAACTGCCCTATTTGCGGTATGGATCTTATATTGGCAGATGTAGATTCTAACGAGCTTTCTGCTACTCAGTTTACCTTGTCCAAAAATGCCATGGCCTTGGCAGATATCAGAACCACTATTGTCGGTTCCGGCAGTTCGGGTGACAACAGCTTAAAACTTTCGGGAACCATAAAGGAAAACGAAAAGGCCGTTGGGAGTCAGGCGTCATACTTTGACGGGCGCATAGAGAAGCTTTACGTTAATTTTGAGGGAGAGGAAGTTAGAAGCGGACAGCAATTGGCAACCATTTATTCGCCTGAACTGGTTTCGGCCCAGCAAGAATTAATTACGGCCGCAGGCTTAAAGGAAAATCAACCAGCATTATATAGGGCAGTGCGTAATAAGCTTCAATTGTGGAAACTATCTGAAAAGGAAATAGCCCAGATTGAAAAGTCGGGGCAGGTCCGTGAAAATTTCCCTGTTTATGCCAATGTATCTGGTACAGTTTCAGAAATTATGGTAGAAGCAGGAGATTATGTAAAGCAGGGTTCGCCTTTGTTCAAAATAGCTAACCTGAATACCGTTTGGGCCGTTTTTGATGCGTATGAAAACCAGATCTCACTTTTAAAAGAAGGTCAAAAAATAACTATTACAACTAAAGCCTATCCGGATACCCAGTTCGATGCTAAAATATCTTTTATAGATCCCGTATTGAATTCGGCGACAAGGACCATCAAGGTGAGAGCTGTATTACAAAATTCCCAAGGTCAATTAAAGCCTGGCATGTTTGTGGCCGGTTCTATGCGTATTACGGCCAATAAAAAAGAAAATACTATCGTAGTCCCGGAAAGTGCTGTTCTTTGGACAGGAGAACGCTCTGTTGTCTATATAAAGACCAACCCGGACGATTCCTCCTTTGAAATGCGTGAGATCACTTTAGGAAATGCCGTTCAGGATGGATATGTGTTACTGGAAGGATTACAAGCTGGAGATGAGATTGTTACTAATGGCACATTTACTGTAGATGCCGCCGCTCAATTAAAAGGCAAAAAGTCGATGATGAATGAAGGTGGGCAAGTAAGGACGGGTCATGAAGGACACGGAGGAATGGGAGCCACCATAGAAAAAGAGGAAAAGGAAGTGTCACCAGAATTTCAAAAATCCTTTGCGTCGGTCCTGGAAGCATATATGGAACTTAAGGACGCCTTGGTGCTTTCAGACTCGGAAAAGGTGGAGCAGGCATCTGAAAAAGCTCTATCCAAGCTAAAAAGGGTAAATAAGTCTGCTTTAAAGGGAGGGGTAATAGATCAAATAAGCAGATTGGAAAAATATTTTATGGCCATATCTATGACCAAATCCCTTAAAGAACAGCGTTCAAATTTTGTGCTCCTTTCCGATCAATTTGTTGCTATTATGCCCAGCGTGAAAAATCCTGATAAACCAGTGTATGTCTTACATTGTCCTATGGCCAATAATAATATGGGGTCGGACTGGTTAAGTTGGGAAAAAGAGATACGAAATCCATTCTATGGAGAAGCCATGTTAACTTGTGGAGAGGTCAGGATGACGTTATAACCTCACCCATAATATTTGATATTAATACTATTTGCCGTTTTAATAATTTAAGCAAGGTACATTAGACTAAATCAACGCTCTATGAAACTTATTACCTGGAATGTAAATGGCATTAGAGCCATCGTTAAGAAAGATTTTTTTGAGACACTAAATGAGCTAAAAGCAGATATTGTTTGTCTTCAGGAAACCAAGGCCCAGGAAGAGGAAGTAGCAAAGGCTCTAGAACCTTTGAATGCATATAAGGTAATAAGCAATGCTGCCGATAAAAAAGGATATTCCGGAACTACTATTCTCACCAAAACTACTCCGGGAGATACTACCTATGATATGGGCATAGAGGAACATGATTCGGAAGGGCGTGTCCTTTGTGCAGAGTATCCTGAATTTTATCTGATCAATGTGTATGTCCCTAATTCGGGGTCACAATTAGATAGACTGGATTACCGAAAGGGATGGGATGCCGACTTCCTTAAATTCATCAAGAAAAAAGAAGAAACAAAACCCGTGATTGTCTGTGGCGATTTAAATGTGGCTCATAAGCCCATCGATTTAAAAAATGATAAATCGAACTACAATAAGACTGCCGGGTATACTCAGGTAGAGATAGACGGAATGGATGCGTTTTTAAAGGCCGGACTAGTAGATATATACCGGCAACTGCACCCGGATACCGTGGCATATTCGTATTGGAGTTACAGATTTAAAGCAAGGGAACGCAATACAGGCTGGCGATTAGATTACTTTCTGCTGAGTAGTTCTTTGGCAGATAAGGTGAAAAAAGTGGAGATCCTTAATGAATATTACGGCTCTGACCATTGCCCTGTAATGCTGGAGATAACATTTTAGTTTGAACCAATTCCTCCTCCTCCTTTCTTTTACCATTTGGAAAAAAATTGCCTACTTTAAGGGTCATAATTCCAATGATGCTGAGGCAGACTCTTACTTGTCGCCAATTTTCAGAGCGCCCCGGAATTTATGGAAGGATAAATATCTTACTCACTAAAAACAAAACTATGTTCTTAAGGCAAGGAATTCTAAAAGTGATCATTTTGATTTTTATAGCGATTTGCTTGGCAAGTGGTTGTACTTCTTCCAAAGTGAGGACAGTTTCGGGTGAAGAACCCCAGAATAATATGAGGTCTATTAATGCAATCAAAGGGGAAGTGAGCATATTGAACATGCTTCAGCGTGTTCCCGGGATATCGGTAAGGGGCAATATGGTGCGGGTATTTGGACCTAATTCATTTTCAAATACCTCAGAACCATTGTTCTTGATCAACGGTGTAGCATACAGCGGAGGATTATCGGGAATTTTGGGTAGTATTAATCCAGAAGATGTAAAATCTATTGAGGTCTATAAAACACCGACTGAACTGGGTTTATATGGGGCACGTGGAGCCAATGGAGCGATCAATATTATTTTACGGAATTGAGAGTTAACATATCATAGTTTTTTACCGTCTAAAAAGTTGATAAATAATTTGGTTTTATGATAAATATCATAGTTAATCTATAGGGTAATAAATACCTTGTGTCGCAGATCTGAATACCCTTTATCTTGAACTATTGAACGGATTGTTTAACCTAAAAAATAAAAACATGTCACTAACAAAATTTAAAAATCGGAAAAGACCTCTATCCAATCTGATGACATCTGATTTCTTCGACATGGAAGATTTCTTTGACAATCATTTGTGGAATCGAGGCTTGGTAAATGATGATTTCTGGAATGGTAGATCTGCAGAACCTGCATTAAACATTAAGGAAACAGATCGTCATTTTGAAATTGAACTGGCTGCCCCTGGCTTTGCTAAAAAAGATTTTGAAGTATCTATTGAAAATAGGTATCTCATCATCAAAGCTGAGAAAGAGGATACTGATGAAGTAAAAGAAGAGGAGTATACCCGCAAAGAATTTGCTTATAATTCCTTTATGAGAACCTTATTGTTACCAGAAAACGTTTTGGAAGATGAAATTAAAGCCAAATACAATGACGGTATCTTAAGATTCAAACTAACCAAAAAGGAAGAAGTAAAAAAAATGAAGCCAAGAAAAGTGGAAATTGCATGATATAATCCTCTTTTAAAATTGCCCTCCTGTTAACATGAATGCCTTTATTAAAAGAGCCCAACAGGAGGGCTCTTTTTTTATAGAAAACAACATTTGCTGATTATTGGTCAATATCAGATCATACTACTTCACTATTCTGGAATATCTTTCCTACGCCTTCGTGGTAATACTTCCTCCGGGAAAGGGAATAGAATAGTAGAATTTTTTTCGGCGGCAATATTGGATAGGGTTTGATACAATCGGAGTTTAATTGCAGAGGGCGATTGATCTATTTTTTTTCCTGCCTTAAGAAGCATATCGGCGGCCTGGTCCTCGGCCTGTGCTAAAATAATACGTGCCCTTCGTGAGCGTTCTGCCTCTGCCTGGTTGGCCATCATACGCCTCATATTCTCAGGTAATTGTATGTCTTTTATCTTTACATCAATGATCTCAATTCCCCAGCGCTTGGTCTCTCCTTCCACAATGGTCTTGATGTTTTTGCCCATTTCCTCTCTTTTGGAGAGGATGGTATCTAGTTCTACTTTTCCACAAACATCTCTCAGAGCCGCTTGTGATAACTGGGTAATAGCAAAAGAGAATTCCTCCACTTCTAAAACAGCCTTTTCAGGATCTGTGATCTGAAAAAAGACCACCCCATCTATGCTACAGGGTACGTTGTCTTCAGTCATCACTTCCTGGGAAATGATCTTTATTGTGATTACCCTGATATCTACCTTTTGGATGGTTTCAACAAAGGGAATGATCCAACGTAAACCGGGTTGTAAGGTATTGATATATTTTCCGAAACGGAACTTAAGGGCGCGTTTGTATTCAAAGATGACCCGTATACCTGCCAGTAAAAAAAGAACTAGTATCAGTAAAAAAAACATGAGAGGATTCATGGTGTATGATTTTTAAGTTAGAATTAGATTTTGTGCGTATTCTATAGGCAAGATTGCACTTGCCTAACTTTCATTAAGATACAAAAAATAAACCCGGTAATACCCTTACAAATTCCTTTTATGGAAGCTTAGTAAAGGTATTTTTATCACAGATTTCATTTGCTTTACAATATCCTTGTGCCAGATACTTTTCATAATTCCATGGCCTTCCCTTTCGAGCATAGCCAGGAGCATCGGTTCTTCTTCCTCAATATAGGTTTGCAAAGAAGTATTGATGTCTTCTGCAAACCTGAGTTCAAATTCGATATTGGGATAGGATACTTTGCTTCTCAGCATTTCCTGAAACCATGCCATTTGATCTTCCCCTGCATATTCACTTTTAGTGGAAATATGAACAAGCTTTATCATAGCTTTAAATGGCTCTGCAAGCGCCACTAGTCTTCGTATTGCTAAAATATCGGCCTCTTCATATGCTGTAGCATATACGATCTTTGTAAGTTGTTTTACCTGCTTCATTTTTGGGACCATAATTAATGGCACATAGGAGTTATTGATCAGAGTAGAAGCGGTACTTCCTATGAACAGGTCTTTTAGTAATGTACTTCCTTTGGTGCCAATAATAACAAGATCGGCATTGATCTTTTCTGCGTTTTCGAGAATACCTATTGATGAGATGCCATGCTCGCTGACTACCAAGGATATACCCAACGCTTCAGGATCCTTCCCCAGATGCTTTGTACAGAATTGTGTGAGTTTGTAAGTAGCTTCCTTGAGGGCCGCTTCTTCCAGTCGACTATACGAAATGCTCACGGTACTCATAAAGGTGGGTTTCATATCAAATACATGCAGCATGTAAAGTTTGGCATTGAACGGATGTCGCAGCATTTCTGCAAATTTCAAGGCAGCTATGGAATTGTCTGAAAAGTCTGTGGCATACAATAGCGTTTTCATGGAAGATCCCTTTAGAATTCACTTTATGAAGCTATTTAAAAATTTTTGTCTATAAAATGATACTTATCATGTTCCTGAGATTTTCCTTTTAGAAAGTAATTTTTGTTCAACTATTAATTACAACCCTACATTTAATGTACCTCTTTTGTAACTGTGTAACCTAGGTCACGCCCACCCATGTCCCGGCAGTCTACTTTTGTTTGGATTAAATTATTAAGGTGGATTTCACACAGATATTAGGTTATTTAGGAGCCCTGATCATTGGGATCGTGCTGGGCCTCATAGGTGGGGGAGGGTCTGTCCTCACCGTCCCAATTTTGGTATATCTGCTTTCAATAAACCCTGTGGTCGCCACGGCCTATTCCCTTTTTGTAGTAGGAGTGTCATCTTTGTTGGGTGCTCTTCAGAATATCAGAAAAGGTCTTGTCGACTTTAAGACAGCCATTGTTTTTGCTATTCCTGCTTTTGTGGCTGTGTATCTCACCAGGAGGTTTCTAATACCTGCTATTCCCGACTATTTATTTAAAGTAGGAAACTTCACGGTAACCCGAGATATTGGGATCATGATCTTTTTTGCCATTCTAATGATGCTGGCGTCGTATTCAATGATCAGAGGCAAGGGAAAAAATCGCGATGAGGGAAATGCCGAAACAAAGTTTAACTACCCCATGATCGTTTTAGAGGGCGTGGTTGTTGGAGTCATAACTGGTATCGTGGGGGCAGGCGGCGGATTTTTGATCATTCCAGCACTGGTAATCCTTGCCAAACTGCCTATGAAAAAGGCTGTGGCAACTTCCTTGCTCATCATAGCCATTAAGTCGCTAATAGGTTTTATAGGCGATGTTGAAACAATGGAAATAGACTGGCTCTTTCTTCTGAGTTTTACTGCGTTTTCACTGTTAGGGATTCTGATTGGCGTATGGCTCAATAAATATATTGAGGGAGGGAAGCTTAAAAAATCATTCGGATGGTTGGTACTCATTATGGGGCTCTATATACTTATTAAAGAAATCTTCCTCTAAGAGTCAAAGAACAACTAATGAATGTCATTACAGTGTTTAGAATACAACTAATTGTAACCTAGGTTACGTGCCAATAAATGAAGTCTTTATACTTTTAATATTATATAAAGAATAGCTTAAAAAATAATTGATAAAAGAAAAAATAAAACTGGTATATACAGGATGTCTACGATGGCTTCAGTTTCCTTGCTAATCGGATAATAAATGTCCGATTTCCCTGAGGTGTTATTACAGATATAGTTTTTTTTGGTTGGATTGATGTAGGGAGCAATTACTAAGAAGGTCATTGCTCCCTTTTTTTAAAAAGTAAATGCTAAAATTATAAGATAATGTCATTATTTAATACACTATTTAGATCCAGGTCTGCCACTAGTGATAATGTGGAAGTACTAGAGGTGGAAGATTTTAAGAAGGCCGTACACATGAATAAGGTACAATTGGTTGATGTACGGACTTATAGGGAATTTAAGGGTGGCCATATCGCCAGAGCCCTTAACATAGATTATTTTAAGCGCGAGGCTTTTTTTCAGGAATTTGAAAAAATGGATAAGACCAAACCTGTTTATCTGTATTGCCGTTCCGGTAATAGAAGCAACAATGCAGCTCATCAGTTAGCCGCCAGAGGATTTGAAAAAGTATATGATCTTAAAGGAGGTATCTTACGTTGGAAATGAAGTAAGTGTCGTACAATACAAAATTTATGGCAAGATCGATTTAACCAGAAATAACAAAAATTATAATTATGCGCTATCTTGTATTTCTGCTGGGCATCGTCCTAAGTATTTCATGTAAGGATGCTCAAAAAGGGTATCAAACTGTAGAGGAAACACCCTCTGAAATGGCTGTCAACGCAACTTCAGACCCGGGTAAGAAGATCGTAGAGAACGAATGCTATATATGCCATAACCCTAAAGCTTCGAAAGCAACTATGATAGCCCCACCCATGGTTGCAGTAAAAAGGCATTATATTGATGATAAAACCGGGAAGGAAGACTTTACCAAGGCCATGATCACCTGGCTTAGTGATCCCCAACCAGAAAAGTCGAGAATGAGAGGAGCCCTGAGGAGGTTTGGCGTTATGCCGTATCAACCCTATTCTGAGGAGGCTATAAGAGCCATAGCAGACTATCTGTATGATACAGATTTACCGCAACCAGATTGGTTTGAGGAGCATTTTCAAAAAGGTC
>NZ_CAMYKH010000077.1:0-19347 GCF_947258935.1 uncultured Muriicola sp. | reverse complement strand
GAATGGGTAAAGGGAAAGGAATGGGAAAGAAAAATATCCAGATAGAGGAAGATGATGCCTATGAAGGGGTGCCTGCTTACTATGGTGAAAAAGGGATGGAAATAGCTATGGCCACCCAGGGAGTTCTTGGCAAAAATTTAATGAACGCAATTCAGGAAAAAGGGACGGCAGCTGCAATTGGATTTTGTAAAACCCGGGCTACCAGCCTTACGGATAGTATGGGTATCATGAAGAATGTTCTGATTAAACGGATTACAGATAAACCGAGAAATTCATTGAACCAGGCAAGCGAAGAAGAACAGGGTTATATGATCGCTTTTAAACGGCAGGTTGAAAATGGAGGGGAGATTCGTCCCGTAACAAAGGAAATTGATGATGAGGTCTATTTTTATTATCCTATCGTTACGAATGCCATGTGTCTCCAATGTCATGGAACACCCAATAATGAAATTACAACACCTGTTATAGAGACATTATCTACCTTGTATCCTCAGGATAAGGCCACTGGTTATAATATAGAGGAGCTGAGGGGTTTGTGGCGAATTCAATTTATTAAAGAATAGTCAAATTAAAGAAGGACCGTATACAAAGCATAGATTGAAAAAAGTTTTAAACCATGTTGTTTTCGTCCAAATAAAAGAATCCATTAATGAATACAATCGGACTCATCGGCGGTACTTCCTGGCATTCTACGATCGTGTATTACCGGCTTATCAATGAAATGGTAGGCCAAACTATTGGTACCCAGGGAAATCCCGAATTACTGATTTACAGCATCAACATTGAGTTAATGCGCGAACAGAATGTGGAAAAGATCAATGCCAAGTATCTCGAAGTGGCTCAAAAATTAGAAAAAGCTGGGGCAAAGGCCCTGGTCATCTGTGCCAATACACCCCATATGACCTATGCCTATGTTCAGCCCAAAATCGGGATCCCCATCTTGCATATTGCAGAGGCAACAGCTAGGGAAGCCAAACGTCTTGGTGTTAAAAAAGTAGGACTATTGGGAAACCGACCTACTATGACCCTGGGCTTTATCCCCGAATACTTGCAGGAACACTACCATATTGAAACCATCATTCCGGAGGGAGATGGATTGACACAATCTCATCACTACGTTTCAAATGAATTAACCCAGGGGCAGTTCACAGAAGAGGCCAGGAAGTTCTACCTAGATCAAATTTCACTTTTAAAGTCGCGCGGTGCAGAGGCCATCGTTTTGGGTTGTACTGAATTACCAATGCTCTTATCATCAGATAATGCTGATATTCCTATGTTAGCAACCACCGACCTGCATGCGAGGATGGCTGCCAATTTTATTTTAAGGGGCTCCTAACGGTATTTCAACTTTTCTTTTTAGGTTTTCCAAAGCCATAGGTCAAAGCCATAGGTGTTTTGATGCAGGAAATCTTGCGGGAATTTGTCATCTCCCGGAAAACCCAGCGTTATGGTACCACTATCTTCGGGAATGTAATTTGTCTTAAAAATATAATCCCAAATACTCAGGCTAATCCCAAAATTAACGCCATAAGAACCTTCAGGAAGCGCATATGCATGGTGGTACAAATGCATGACAGGATTGTTAAAGATATACTTTAAAGGACCCCAGGTAATTTTTACGTTGGAATGATTCAGATGCCCGATTCCGATAGCGATGAAATGTACGACATAGGCTTGCTCTGGTTCAAATCCGCCCAGGATCATCACCCCAAAGACCTTTAAGGGCTTGTACAATATATTCTCCATCCAGTGGTATCGCAAGTGTGCTGCAAATCCCATTTCCTTCACCGAATGATGCACCTTGTGGAAATTCCAAAGAAAGCTATACTTGTGTAAAAGGGTGTGCGTGAACCACTGTACAAAATCTAATACAATGAAAAAGATAAGTAGTTGTGCCCACATAGGCATGGCGGAAATATCAATGATCGAAAGACTTTTAGCGGTTATCCCCATATCTTTAAACAGGACTTCCAGCATTTTATAGATTCCACTGATCGCGATGGCGAACATGAAAAAGTTGAAGAACATATAAAAGGCATCTAACCAAAAATCCTTTCTAAATATCGATTGTTCTTTTCTCCATGGGAATATTATCTCCAGAAGCCATGCCAGGAGAGATATGGCTATCAATCCCCAAAAATAATTTGTGTACCAGGGTACGTCAAAAATGATCGATTTCCACGTCCATGACACACTGCCATTAAAAGCACTTACAAATGCATTCCAATAATTTTCCATAGTTTAATTTTTTACAATAGTAATAGATTCAGTTTCAAAAGGGAGGTCGTCATTATAACTCCATTCCACCCAGGAACCGTCATAGTTTAAAACATTCTTATAATCCAATAATTGAGTCAGTACAAAAGTAGTATGGGAAGACCTTACTCCTGTATGGCAATAAACGATGATGGTATCTTCCCTGGAAGCTGCTATTCTCCCGTATATTTTTTCCAGTTCGGCTAAAGGTTTAAAGGTGTAGGTATTACCGTAGTCTACTGCTTCGGCCCAATCAATATTGATACTTTTTGGAATCCTACCCGCTTTTTTTGCACCCGCTTTCAGATAGCGTCCTTCGTATTCTTCTTTACTTCTGGCGTCAACCAGAATTGCCCTGGAAGCATCAGACTTTATCAACCTTAGTAAGTTCTCTTTAGTAATTAGTACTGGTTTATCTGGTTGATCAGTGAATCGAAAAATGGTCGGATTTATTTTCGGTTTGTTTCTGCTAATGGTGCCACCCATTTTTTCCCAATGTCCTATACCTCCGTCTAGCAGGTAAACCTGCTCAAAATTATAGAGATGTAACAGCCACCATAACCGGGAAGCATCAGAAGAGCCTTTATCATCATAAACAACCAAGGTAGCCTTCTCTGTGATCCCAACTTTTCCCAATTGTTCTGCCATTAAAGATTTGTTGATGCGCATGCCTTTGTATGGCAATGTCGTATCTTGAAAATCGTTCCGATAAAGGTTAATGGCGCCGGGCAGGTGTCCTTTGTCATAAGCTTCCTGACTTCGAAAATCAATGATCCCAATAGTGGCGTCTGTCGAATTCAAAAGGGGACTGTCATACGAAACTAAATGACTATTCAAAAGCACTTCCTCCTGAGGCGGTAACTTACTATTTTCCTTGCAAGAGATAAGCGCAGTTGCAAGCATGATCAATAAAAGGCTATTCCGTAAGATCATACCAGCTGATATTTCTTAATATTTCTCTCCTGCCTTTATTTTGAGGAGGATAATTGGTAACGAGATAGTTCACAATGATATCTTCATTTTTCCCAAGGTCCCAAAGGTTCTGTGTTTCCTGCATCCAAAGAATGGTAGCTTTCCATCGTTCTTCATTCATTCTGTTCTGTATAACCAACTGGGCCGAATGGCAATTGGTACAGTTGTTTACAACGGTCATTAACCCTTCAGCATCTTTAAATCCGGTACGCACATGAATGCCATTCTCTATTTTGTCAAAGTCGTCTTCGGAAGGTGTAACAACGTATTCTTCCACAGCTGCCGGTTCCTTGAAGAATGATAGTGTTGGATCTGAAATAAGGTACACGATTGCCAGGGCCGTAATGCCAAAAAGCAGCATCAGCGTAGCTAAAAGCCGGTAAATGCTTCTGATCTGGGATTTGAATTTATCGTGTTCTTCCATCCTTAGGTTACCTTAATCGCAATACGGTGGCAGGCATTATTTAAATACCCTTTAGGGTTCCAGCCCGGCAGCAACATTGGCTGACTTGTTCCATTAGCGTCGGTTGCTCTGGCCCATACCTCATAATATCCTTTCTTGGGAAAGGCGATTGAGGCGCTGAAATTTTGCCAGGCCAGCCTGTTCTTGGGTTTTGCTATGGGACAGTTTTGCCATGTAGCGCCAAAATCTATCGAATACTCCATTTTAGTCACTTCCAGTTCTCCTGCCCAGGCATGCCCCCTAATATTTAATTTCTGTCCCTCCTTTATCATTGCACCGCTTTGGGGATATGTTATCAGTGATTTTACTGGCATTGACTCAATAATACACATGTCTTCATCCTTTACCTTTTCACCAGGAGCAACAGGATTGCAAGGTACCCTGTAGGCATCCCCTGTCATCTTTGTTCCATCGTGAACGCGGTCTCGCACGCTAATGCGTTGTAGCCATTTACCCGAGACCGATGCCGGCCATCCTCCTGCTACCAGACGCAACGGGTAACCATGTGCCAAAGGAATATCTTGTCCGTTCATTTTATAGGCGATAAGCGTTTCATCCTGTAGTGCTTTAGCCATGGGTGCACCCCTCGAAATTGGTTCTTTTTCAGGGTCCCGGCTGAGATGAACATCTGCGGCATGGTAACCAATATAGACGGCTTTGTTTGTGAAGCCGGCATCTTCCAATACGTCGCGTAAGCGTACACCTGTCCATGTGGCACATGAGACTGCTCCAATTGTCCATTGGTTTCCTTTGGCAGGCGGATCGAATTCACTTCGCCCATTACCTCCGCACTCTAATGTTAATTGATAAGTGTAAGATTTGAATTTAGTTTTTAACTCCGCCAGGGTATAGGTCTTTTTAGCGTTTACCGCTTCCCCGTCAATGGTCAACGTCCAGGTATTTACATCAATATTTTCAGGAATTAGTCCATTATTTCTGATGAACATAAATTTATTGGGAGTTATATCATCATCTAATAAATGGGCTTTTGCCTCAATGTTCCAGGGTTTGTCATTGAGCACAACCATGTCCTTGTCCTTTTTAAATAAGGTAAATGGGTCAGGATCCTGTAAGAGTAGGGGAGTATATCCATTCGGGATCAAAGCCCCGAATACGATATCTGTCCCAATAAGGGCGGTCAAAGAACTCATTGCGGTTCTTGTCAGGAATAGGCGTCGCTTCATGAAGAGAACAATTTGGTCATTTTACAATTTTATAAAGTTATGAATAATAGGTTCTTTAAAAGGTAACTCTTGTTACAAAACAGCGTTTTTATGTATTAGTGTTCGTTTAGGATTAATGAAGGAAGGCTTTGAATACATTCATGTATCTTTAAGATAAATTAACCTTTCTATGATTGTACATCATTTTGAAGATCAAAATTCGCTATTGAATCAGTTCATGGCTGAGATCAGGGACGAGGTCATTCAAAAAGACCGGATGCGTTTTCGTCGGAATATTCAAAGAATGGGAGAGATCCTTGGTTATGAGCTCAGCAAATCACTTGAATATAAAAACAAAACGGTTAAAACCCCATTTGGCACAAAAGACATTAGCATCCCTTCAGACCAGTTTGTACTTTGCTCCGTATTAAGGGCAGGTTTACCATTACATCAAGGGCTTCTAAACTATTTTGACCATGCCGAAAATGCCTTTATTTCTGCATACAGACACCATCCGGACGGAGGAGATGCTTTTGAGGTGATCGTTAAATATTTCGCTGCCCCGGATCTAAACAATAAGATCCTGATCCTGACAGATCCCATGCTCGCCACTGGCAAGACCCTGGAGAATGTGCTCAAAGCCCTGAAGGAACACGGCAATCCCAAACAGATACATATCATATCGGTGATTGGCTCCAAGGCTGGTGTACATCACGTCTCATCAGTTTTTCCTGAAAATACCCATTTGTGGATCGCGGCCATAGATGATGAACTCACAAGTAAAGGCTATATCATTCCAGGTTTGGGGGATGCCGGAGACCTTGCCTACGGAATAAAATTGTAATTCATCTTGTGTTATATTGCGCACAAAGGACTTTTTTTTAGTGGTATCTGAGGTTATGAGGGTATAATAACTTTTGATAACTTTGAGGTAATAGTTTTAAGTGAATGGGCTACTTTTATGCCCTGAAATTTTAAGGAAGATAGTAGTATGTCAGAAAAAATAGAACGAGTAAAAACACTAATTTTAGGATCGGGCCCTGCGGGGTATACCGCAGCAATTTATGCTGCTAGAGCCGATCTTAAACCGGTGATGTATACAGGGATGGAACCAGGAGGTCAATTGACCACCACAACCGAAGTTGACAACTTTCCAGGGTATCCTGAAGGTATTGATGGCCCTACAATGATGATACAATTACAGCAACAAGCCGAGCGCTTCGGAACAGAGGTGCGCATTGGTATGGCTACTGCGGTTGACTTTAGTACTCAAAAAGGAGGTATACATAAAGTAACTATAGATGATTCTAAGGTAGTTGAGGCAGAAACTGTGATCATTTCTACCGGTGCTACAGCTAAATATTTAAATATCCCAAGTGAGCAGCGTTTACGAGGTGGTGGGGTTTCTGCATGTGCGGTTTGCGATGGCTTTTTCTACAAAGGACAAGAGGTGGCAATTGTTGGTGGAGGAGATACTGCCGCTGAAGAAGCTTCATACCTGGCCAATATTTGTAAAAAGGTTACAATGCTCATCCGTCGCGATGAAATGAGGGCCTCCAAGGCAATGCAACACAGAGTAAGAAGTTTGCCTAATATTGAAATTCGTTACCATACTGAGGTAGATGAGATTTTAGGGGAACAGGTAGTTGAAGGGTTGAGAATGGTGAATAATCAAACTGGCCAAAAAGAAGAAATTGCCATTACCGGGTTTTTTGTCGCTATTGGTCATAAACCCAATACGGAAATATTCAAGGGTCAGTTAGAGATGGATGAGACCGGTTATCTGATTACCAAAGGAAAATCTACAAAGACTTCCAAACCGGGAGTTTTTGCCAGTGGTGATGTACAGGACAAGGAATACAGACAGGCAGTTACGGCAGCAGGTACTGGGTGTATGGCCGCTTTGGATGCGGAACGGTATTTAGCAACTATAGAAACACCTGCAGAAGTAAATTAGCAATACGATTACTACCAATGAAAAACCCCGACCAGATCGGGGTTTTTTATAGTAATATAGTAGGAATTAATCTATACGAATATAATTTTCAGAAGAGGTAGGATTGCCTTCCAGATCTAAAGTGATCTGGCTGTAGGTGTCTTCCTGTAAGTCGAGCTCAAAAGTAAATACCCGCATGGTATCCAAAGCCTGCATCATTTCAAAATCACCATATTCTATAGTCTCAATTAACTCTTTGTCCGTAATCTTATAGGAGCCATAGCCAAATCTGCCTATTTTATCGCCCGGTACCCAACGAGACCACATTATCTTACCATTGTAATATATTTTCACCTGCCGGTAACCCGGGGCTTTGGCTATTGTGTCAATGGTATCTCCATTCCAATTAGAAAAACTCTGTAATTCCCAGACTCCCTGCATGGAGTGCATTGTACTAGGTTTGGATGATAGTACCGTTGCTGCAAGTACCAAAATAATTGCCAAGCCGGCGATCTTCATTGCATTTCTCATAGTTCAATTGTTTAGTGCTTCAAGAATAACAATTAAGATACAATATTTTTGTTAAATTTTTTAAGTAATTAGAAATAATTGAAATTTACAGCAGGTATAAATAAAAGGAATTTGTCACTTAAAGGAATTTAGTACCTCAGACAGGGAGAAAATATCTTCTTGGGTATGGGCGGCCGTTAATACAATTCTGTTAGTGGCATAGGTATCTTCAGTAGGATATCTGAAATCGGTAATAATGATCTTGTTCTTCCTCAAGTGATTTGCAAGTTGAGTGTCAGAAAAACCAAATACGGGGTACTTCGGCATAAAATTTAAATGCTTTGAAGTTTTATTTGCGGATAAGAAACTTTTGATATTATCCTGTAACAAGCTCCTTTTTTTGGAATATACAGCCTTTGCTTCCATAAAATGAGCTAAATAAAAAGGTGCAGCCGGACTAGCCCCTCCAAAAAAATTGGATGACTTCATTTGCACTATTCGCTCCTTTTTACCAAATACTGCCCCTGCCTGCAGTCCCAGAGCTTTACCCAACGAAGCACAAAGTACAAGTTCCTGACATTGAATGGACAATAAGGTTCTAAAAACTCCCGCTCCCTCTTTACCTACGATCCCAATTCCGTGAGAGTCATCAACTACAAGAATACAGGACGTGAGAGGCAGGGTCTGTAGAATTTGAAAATCAGGATAGTTGCAGCCAGAGAAATCTATAGAATCAAGGAATATGACCGGGATCTCCTTTTTCTTTTTTTCGAGATGCTCCCTCAGGGCAATATTTAAAGTAGTATAGGTAGTGTACGGTTTAGCATTTGTTCTAAAGAGGGCAGAATGACTGTTAGGGGCATAGAATAACCTGAATTCTTTAGTATTAAAATGGTTGGCTACCAATTGTCCGGCTAAGTATCCGGAAGACATCGTAAGACAGGCTTCACTTCCAACCCATTGAGCCAAGTAAGATTCTGCTTTTTCATAAATAGAAAACTGCACATTAGATCTTCTTGAAGTACCATAATTTGAACCATATTGCCGAATTGATTTCAGAACCAATTCCTGGAATTCAGGATCTGTATGCACCCCTAAATATGATGTTCCGCCAAAATATAGGAAAGATGTGCCATCTATATTCACTCTTCTTCCCGGATATGTAGCAACCTGTACCTTCATTGTAAAAGAGTTATACCACTACCACCGAGAGTAGGGAATTTAATGCTCGCATCGTTTAATATCTCTATACCACTTGCAATATCGTTTGTGATCAATAATGGACCATCCATATCCACATAATCTAGTTGAGGTAATAACTGTCCGATAGCCGAAATCCCAACGGTCGATTCAGTCATACAACCAGCCATGATCTTTATTCCCAGTTCCTTACCCCGCTTTATCATTCGGAGTGCCGGTGTAAGTCCTCCACATTTGGTAAGTTTTATATTGATCCCATTAAAATGCAGGGCACAGTGATCAACATCTGTTTCCACAAGGCAACTTTCATCGGCGATCACAGGTAGAACCGAATGGTGAGCAACCTTTTCCATACCGGCCCAATCATCTGCCTGCAGGGGTTGTTCAATGAACTCAACACCTAGTTCTTTTAGGGTTGGAGCAATGGCTATTGTTTGTGCTGCAGACCAGGCCCCGTTGGCATCTATTCTAAAGACAGAACTACTATGCTTTCGTAATTCCCTGACAATATCTACATCTTCCTTAGTTCCTAATTTGATCTTGTAAATGGGCCATGGTGTTTCCTTCATCTTTTCCACCATTTTTTTAATGGTATCTATTCCAATGGTGTAATTCGTTAAGGGGTATCTATCAATGGTGGTTCCCCATAGTTCATATAGGGGCTTATTCTTGATTTTTCCATAGAGATCGTGGGCCGCAAGATCTAAGGCACAGAGCGCAAAAGAACTCAGACCTTTTTTAGATAACCATGAATGGAATGCTTCTGGCTCCGTAAAAGGGTAATTCTCAATTTCAGGTCTAATAGCTTCAATTTCTGCGTGAAGGCTTTTTAGAGTATGTCCATAATACGGATTAGAGGTGGTTTCTCCGTAGCCCGTTTTATTTTGATGACTGAGATGAACTATAAGCGTGTCCTGGGTTAGGTGTGACTCCCTCGAAATTGTAAAGGTGTGTTTAAGTTGGAGTGTGTGTGAGGTAAGCTTGAGCTGCATAAATAAATTTTATCTCTAAGATAAACAAAGCGTTTCAACGCAAATAAAAACCCTGAAGGAATATTCAGGGTTTTTAAACAAATTTGGTTGTAGGTAATTCTAGTCCTTATGAACGCTACCTGAATAGGATTTCTTTTTCTGAACATCCGGGTTGCCAGAATACGAAATATCTGCACCACTACTGGCATCGGCTATCAAGGTCTCGGAGACATTAACAGAAATGTCGGCTCCACTGCTGGCGTCTGCATGACAGGTTCGTACGGCAAAGTCCTTTGCTTTGATATCCGAACCACTACTTGCGTCAGCATAGAATAACACCGCTTCTCCTTCAATTCTGATATCGGCTCCACTACTGGTATCTGCATCCACTTCATCTGCTACTAAGGCAACTTTAATCCCAGCTCCACTGCTGGCATCTAGTGAGATCTTGTTGGCCCTGATCACATTTTGTGTATATAGATCGGCTCCACTGGAAGCGTAGAGTCCTGTTACAGATGGCAAGGAAACATGTATCTTTTTTGTGGCCCTCCCACCAATCAGCTCTATGATGTTTTCATCGGCTTCAACTTCAATATTGAAGTTATCTCCCTGGGTAACATAAACATCCAATCCTTCAGCGGCAGATATTTCGGTGAATTCCTCGTAAACTTCTCTTGATTCTTTGGCTACTTCTCCGTTACCTCTTTTTCCCTCGCCGAAGTTCATATCGAAGGCACAAGAAGATAAGAAAAGGGCCATAAGCACGGCAATTGCAATTCTAGCTAGTGTTGTCATGATGTTGTTTTTTATTCGGAATAGCTAAATATTCCTTATGGTTGTTAGAAATTATTGTTAGGTCAAATGTATTTTCTAATTGGCACTCCGGGTAGTTTCAATTACCCAGTTGTTGATAAAGATGGATGAATTGTCATCTTATCGTCCTCCGTCATCTGCTTTGATCTCAACCCCGTTCTCATCTATCTTTAGTTTAAAGGAATCACCACCATCTTTTACGTTGATGTCAATCCCCTCTTCATCTATGATGATACGGCCTTCATCATCACTATTCCAGCGGTCACCTGTTTTGTTATCATCACAATCCAGGCATTCTAATTCACCATTACGGCCCATTACCCAAAGATGATCAACAATATTTCCCCGGTACATTTCTCTGTCGAAACGAGTAACGCGACCCATATAGCGACGCATGCCCGCGTCAAATCTTAAATGTGTTCCTACAGGTACTGAAAGGGTTACCCTCACCTCCTGATCTCTTACCTTATTTTTAATGGCGGTGTACAAATAATTGCTCACGGAAAGGGTGTTTCCCTCCAAGGTATAGGAGTATTGAATGTTGCCCGCACGCTCCCTGGCGTCGGAGGTGGAACTGCCATTGGCATCTTTCCGGATCCTGATATAGGATAGGGAATCACTCGACTTATTTATATCGAAGCGAATATCGTCTGTAAATAGCACTCGTTCGCCATCTTCATCATAGCTGAAAGTCATACCATTTATCCCTACGTCTTCCTGATTTTCAAAGAGTTCACTGCTTGTTGCCCTGATCAGCAGTGTATCCTGCGCTGAAGGAAAATATAAGGATTCCTTTACCGTAGTACTACCCGAATACGCATGGGCAGAGGCTTCTTTTATACCGAAGACAATAAGGCCAATAATGGAGATCAACCACAGACCCAATAAGGAGAATTTTATGACGTTCCCTATAGATTTCAGGTTATTCACTAAGATCTTTAAGCCCAGATAAAGCAGAAAAAAGAACGGGATACCCACAGCAAAAAATGCTAACAGTGAGATGAGCCAGACAGGTGCTCCGGAGGCATTTACCATTTCGTAGAAATCAATTCCAGGGATATGAATAACGTCTAAGACCCCTACTGTAAATAGACCAATAAACAAGCCAATAAGGGTAGCGGCTCCTATGATGATCAGGATGATCCCAATGAATTTAGCGAAGACCTTAAAACAGAACAAAATAAAGGTGCCCAGGGCATCGAAAAAAGTACGTCCACTACTTTTTACCTTGTTTCCCATTTCGTCATAGTCTACACCTTTAACCTTTTCAGCTACATCTTCATATCCTTCTTTAATTTTTTTTTCGATGTTGCTGATATTGACAGGTTTTCCTTTCATATCGAGCTTTTGGGAGGTTGTGACCGCTTCGGGTACCAATATCCATAATAGGATATAGGCTATAAAACCAAACCCGGTAGATAAGGCAAGGAAAATAAATATGAGACGGATCCAAAGGGCATCAAAACCGAGATAATGTTCTAGTCCGGCACAAACGCCTCCCAGGTACTTACTATCAATGTCCCGATACAATTTTTTAGTGCGGGAAGTTGTCGTAGAATCAGACTTTGGTGCATCTTCAAAAATATCTTCATCTACCCTGTAGTCTTCGGGTTGCCCCATGACCTTGATCACGGCATCTACCTCTTTCATGGTTATGACCTGGCGGTCGTTCTCCATTCTTTCCTGAAAGAGTTCGGCGATCCGAGCTTCAATATCGGCAATGATCTCATCACTACCAGTTGTTCCCGAGAAAGACCTTTTGATGGCCTCCAAATACCGTTGTAGTTTTTTAAATGCCTCTTCGTCAATATGAAAAAGGACATTGGCGAGATTTATATTGACTGTTTTGTTCATTTTTTCGTTGTTTTAGTGTTGGTAACCAAATTCACGGCATTTCTTAGTGCGTCCCAGGTTGTATCTAATTCTTTAAGGAACAATTTACCAGTTTCTGTGAGCCCATAGTATTTTCTGGGCGGTCCGGAGGTAGATTCCTCCCAGCGGTAATTCAGCAATCCCGCATTTTTAAGTCTAGTGAGCAGAGGGTAGATAGTACCTTCCACCACCAGCATTTTTGCGTCTTTTAAGGTCTCCAGAATCTCAGAAGTATACTTATCTTCCTCTTGAAGGATAGATAGGATACAGTATTCTAGCACGCCTTTACGCATCTGTGCTTTTGTGTTTTCTATATTCATAATTTTCACTTCTGTTACATGCTATTCGGTGATGAGCCGAACTTTTTTTAGCACTGGGTTAACTGTTCGTTTTTTGATGATTCATTGGATGATCTTTAATGATGTTGATTGATGAATAAACTGCTATAGAATTACTTATTTTATAAAGGGTATAGTTATAGGGTATTTAAATACCTGCCCTTCGTTGGTACGCAAGGTCGCCAAAATGGTATACACCACATTGACAATAAACAAGGCTATTGGGATAATTCCGGCGAAGCCTAAAGGCCAAATACGGCGGAAGGGAAAATCGTCCCAATCAAAATTCATATGAAAGCCATTATAGTGGTTCCAGTTCCCCCAGTTCATAAATCCATGGTCGAATAGATCTGGAAAAAAGCCAAAAAAGATTGGAATAGATATTGCCCCAAATACAACAGAATACAGGAACATACTGATCTGAAAGTTTAGTGCTTGCTTTCCATTGTAGTCAACATATGCTGAGTCATTGCGATTAGCAAGCCATAATACAAGTGGTAACAGTATGTTACCAAACGGAACAAAGAACCTGCTAAAGGTGGATGCATGAATTGCAGCCGACAAGTTTTTTTCGTGTTTTGATAAGGTTTCTGTCATGGCATATTAGTTTCTTATGCAAATATATGTCTAAAGGAAGGTATTATGCAAAACATAGTACTAAATATTAACATAACATTAACATTATAGGTTTCGGGAATTTTGGGTACTTTTAGGCCCAAATAACACGTTTCATGGGTGCTAATGTCACTAAGATCAATGCTTTTCTGTTTTTTAAATTACCGGCGGCCTGGTGGACCGGCGTACGTTTGCGCTCCATTGATGATGAAAAGGCGGTAGTAACTGTGACCCACAGGTGGATCAATCAGAACCCATTCAGATCTATGTATTGGGCAGTACAGGGAATGGCCGCCGAGTTGAGCACGGGTGTCATGGTGAGTCGCCATATTCAACAGATTGGTAAACCTATTTCCATGTTAGTGGCTAATAATAAGGGCTCCTTTACTAAAAAGGCAAAAGGCCGGATAACATTTACATGTACGGACGGACATAAATTTCGTGAGGCTTTAAACAAAACGATAGAAACCGGGGAGGGACAAACCTTTTGGATGAATTCTAAAGGAGTAAACAAAGAAGGAATAACGGTTTCCGATTTCAGTTTTGAATGGACAGTAAAATTAAAAGCGGGTTAGTAACAGTCCACCAAATAATTTACATAGGTTGATGGATCCAAATATTATTTTCGAGGAAGACCAACGCTTCACACAATTGTGGTTGTGGCTTTTGATGGGAGGCATGCTATTAATTCCTATCTATGGAATTGTTCAGCAGATTGTATTAAAAGAGCCTTTTGGGGACAATCCGATGTCCGATCTGGGATTGATCATCTTTTTTATTGCTATGCTTGCTTTATGTGGCTTTTTTTGGATGATTCGACTTCAAACCACGATAACAAAGGACGAAATAACAATCAATTTTCCGCCTCTCGCTAAAAAACGGATTCTCTGGAGCGATGTGGAACAGGCACAAATAGTAAAATACAGCCCACTTATTGGTTATGGTGTTCGGATCTGGACCCCTCATGGTACTGTCTATAATGTAAAGGGGAACAGAGGTCTTTTCCTGATCCTGAAAAACGGAAAGAAATGTATGATTGGTACACAGAGGCACCGGGAGATTGAAGACCTGGTTCATTCTCTATTAAAATAATATGTAACAAAAGATTACGGAATGCCACTAACAGATAAAACCTAAACTATAAAAATATGAATGCACACGAAATAGACTACCAAATTTTTGGAGAAGAAATGCAATATGTTGAGATAGAACTAGACCCTCAGGAGGCTGTGGTGGCAGAAGCAGGCAGTTTTATGATGATGGAGAGTGATATTAAAATGGATACCATCTTTGGGGATGGCTCTAATCAGAACAAAGGGGTATTGGGCAGCTTGCTCTCTGCAGGGAAAAGGATACTTACCGGAGAAGGACTATTTATGACCTCCTTCCTGAATGTAGGTCAGGGAAAAAGACATTTATCCTTTGCATCTCCTTATCCCGGAAAGATCCTCGCCATAGATCTCTCTGATAAACAGGGGAAATTCATATGTCAAAAAGATGCTTTCTTATGTGCCGCACAAGGAGTTTCTGTTGGGATAGAATTTTCAAAAAGACTTGGACGAGGCTTTTTTGGCGGGGAAGGGTTTATCATGCAAAAATTAGAAGGTGATGGTATGGCCTTTGTTCATGCAGGTGGTACGCTTGCTACAAAGGAATTAGGTGCTGGTGAAGAACTAAAGGTAGATACCGGGTGTATCGTTGGGTTTACAAAAGATGTTGATTATGATATTGAATTCATAGGAGGAATTAAGAATACCCTGTTTGGGGGAGAAGGTTTATTTTTTGCTACCTTAAAAGGTCCGGGTACCGTCTATGTGCAATCTCTGCCCTTTAGCAGACTGGCTAGCAGGGTTTGGGCAGCTGCTCCCAAAGGTGGTGGAAAGGATAAAGGGGAAGGCAGCATCCTTGGAGGTCTGGGAGATCTTATCGATGGTGATAATCGTTTTTAGAATACAATCCTTTTTATTTTAAATCCAAAAGAAATTTGAAAAACGGAAGCATAAGAAATATCAGGAAAGAAGTATTGTCTGATCAATGGTATACGCTTAACAAATATACCTATGACTATCAGAAAGAGGACGGTAGCTGGGAAACACAGCAGCGAGAAGCCTACGACAGGGGGAATGGGGCGGCCATCTTATTGTACAATCCCAAAAATAAAACGGTGATACTCACCAGGCAATTTAGGATGCCTACCTATGTGAATAGTAATACAACCGGAATGATGATAGAGGTTTGTGCCGGTATGTTAGATGATCAGGATCCGGTTATTTGTATAAAAAAGGAAGTGGAAGAGGAAACCGGTTTTCGGGTAGAACATGTAGAGAAGGTCATTGAGGCCTATATGTCACCGGGTGCTGTTACAGAGATCATGCACTTTTTTATAGCACCTTATGATAATTCTATGAAAATAGGCAAAGGGGGAGGAGTGGCAGATGAAACGGAGAATATTGAAGTTTTGGAGATCCCGATAGCAGAGGCTATGCAGATGATCCAACAAGGTTTGATCAAGGATGCTAAAACGATCATGCTCTTGCAATATGCTCAAATTCAAAAGCTTTTGTAACAAATTCTTTAATAGGAATCCCTAATTGTTTCCAGAACTTGCTCAATCTGTGTTTTGATAGTTGAGGTAGGCTTCATAAAATGATTGTTCATAAAACTAAAGATTAACGTCTTTCCTTTTTTGGTGATTAAATATCCACTGAGACAGTAGTTATTGCCCAAGGTACCAGACTTTGCAAACACATAGGGTTCAGTATCCCCTGAATACCACTCTTCAAGGGTTCCGGAAATACCACCTGAAGGAAAAAGAGTAAACAGGCGTTTTCGCGGAATTTCCTTATAAAGAGCTTTTAGTACATAGATCATAGATCCTGGTGTAAACAGATTGTATCTGGAAAGGCCAGAACCATCAACCCATCTGGGTTTATGTGGAAGACCAGCCAGGTAGGTATCCAAAATATAATCTCTCGTCATTGCGCCAGAAAGAGTATCTGTTAAAACAGATGAGGCTATAATAAGTAATTGCTCTGCAATAAAATTATCACTGTCCTGCATCATATATCTGTAGAGACTATCTGAGGAGATACTGTAAAGAGTCTTTCGATCGGTATCAGGAAAGGAGTCTCCCAGCGATATAGAAGCGCCAACTGCGCCTTCCAGCAAGGATTTAGTTAAGGCCGTACTATTTTTAAAAGGCAGCTGTATGGTATCTGTACTATTTGAATCAAAATAAAAGGTATTGCGATCTTCCACCCGTTTAATGGATTTCGTCATAAGCCGCACACTGTCTTTAAAGTATTCGGGGATTACAGATATGGCTTTGTCTTTAAGTATTGTAATGACGTTCCCATAAAGCGGTAGTGCCGATCTTTCCGGGGAGAAAGCGCTGTCATAGTCTTCCCATGCCCAACCGGGGCCAAATCTTTCTTCTCCAAATAAACCATTGACATACACCAAAGTTTTAAAGCTTGTCAAAAATTGAACGCTACTACTATCCTGAAAATAGGGATGCAGGGCAGAAGGATCACCCGTTCCAGTAAAGTACAACGTATCTTGTTGAGCAACATATTTCAATGCAGGTATAGAATCCGGAAGTATTTTTAAAGAAGTGTAGAGGGTAAAAATTTTAGTATTGCTGGCCGGTGTAAAGTATTTATCACTATTTATTCCTATCAGGGTATCTCCTGTAATTGGATCATAGATCATGAGCCCGGTAAAATGATCATCAAAATCCCTAAATGAGAGCGCTTCGGTCACTTTTTTCTCAAATCGCCTTTCTTTCTGAGAAGCACAACCAGCTAAATATATAAATATCAGCAAGATAAGACCCAATTTCATGGGCACCTTCCGTTCTCTTAATTGATATTTAATAGTGTATTTCATCGATGAAAAAGTGAAATTATCTAATATTTAACTAACCCAATGCAATATTTAATACCTTTTTATTGTTAATTTCGATGAAACAGTCTAACTACTAAATACACATGTATGGCTAGAGCTATGTTGGAGTATTACAAAACAGTACTCCAAAAAGTTAGTTTCGATGCTAAATTATTTAGCAAGGAACTACAAAAAGCAATTTCGAAGTTATTACCTTTTGAAATTGAAGAACTCAAACACTGGCTCCGCCAGTTCATCATTGATAAACCCGAATTAAAAGAGAGTTTATTATACATAAAAGCTTAAAAAGGGCCGCCAATTGGCGGCTTTTTTATTGCTGCTATTTTATCATTTCCGGTCACTTTTGTGACACCGGACTTATAATATTTACGTCTTGAAATTTGATCGCTCCTCTTACAACTGAGGCGATCACATCTTTTAAGGCATTGGTAATATGAAGCTTTAATTCCTTTTTGTGATAGATAAGACTTATCTCCCTTGCAGGGGGTGGCTCCATAAAATATTTCAAATTAGATCTTTTACTATCATCTAGCTCCAGAGTATTTAGATACGGCAATAATGTCATGCCGAGTCCCTCGTTCGCCAAATTCACCAACGTTTCAAAGCTACCGCTTTGCAGTTGAAAATGTTCATCTTCCAGTTTTCTAGACGCCTTACAAAGATTGACTACTCCTTCGCGGAAACAATGGCCATCTTGAAGTAGAAGGATGTCCTTGATGTCTAAATCCTCCGGCTGTATAGTATTGGTATTACGCAGGCGATGACTGGGAGGAACGTATCCTACAAAGGGCTCATAATAAAGAGGACGTTCCGTAATATATTCAATATCGAGCGGAGTGGCTGCGATGCCTGCATCTAAATGACCATCTTGCAGGTTTCGGATAAGGCTCTCAGTATTTTGTTCCTTTATTACCAAATGAACTTTGGGATATTTGTTAATAAAGGTCTTTAGAAACATAGGCAATAGTGTTGGCATTACAGTAGGGATGATCCCAAGTGTAAACTCACCTCCAATAAATCCTTTTTCCTGATCAACAATATCCTTGATCCGTTTGGCCTCATTGACAATATTCTTAGCCTGTGCAACTATCTTCTTCCCGGCCTCGGTAATGGAAATTGGTTTTTTACTGCGATCAAAAATTCGCACATCCAATTCATCCTCCAACTTTTGTACCTGCATACTCAAAGTGGGTTGAGTAACAAAACTTTTTTCAGCCGCCAGGGTGAAGTTCTGATATTCTGCTACAGCCAGTACATACTGTAATTGCGTAATGGTCATCTGTATAATTTTAAGTGATAAATTTATAAAAACTATCGATAAAACTTATGATAATAGAGAATTTTAATTCAATAACTTTATACTATAAAAATGAAAGAACATGAAATTAAATAGTATTGGATTAGATACCAAACAATCTAGAGAACTAGGAAAAGAATTAAACATCTTATTGGCAAATTTTCAGCGCTACTATATGAATCTAAGGGGCATTCACTGGAATATAAAAGGAAAACGCTTCTTTGACCTGCATGTTAAGTTTGAAGAATTATACGACGACGCCAATCTAAAAGTAGATGAGGTAGCAGAACGGATACTTACCTTAGGTGAAGTTCCCTTGCATACCTTTGAAGATTATATTAAAAATGCCAAAGTACCACTGGGAAAAAATGTGACCGTAGATGAAGAAGCCATTCGTCTTATTGTAGACTCCTTAACGGAGCTGTTAACAATAGAGCGAGGAATATTAGAAGCTTCGGCAAAGGCTAATGATGAAGGGACCAATTCTATGATGAGCGACTTCATTACCGAACAGGAGAAAACTGTTTGGATGATGAAAGCCTGGCTCACGGAAGAGATTTAAATATCAAACCCCACTTTAAAGTGGGGTTTTATATGCGTTGAAGTTCCTAGAATTATATACCAAGTTAAAGATATTTGTCTGCTACTTCCAACTTGGTAGCTGTAGAAGTATGCGGATCTATTTGCAGTTTACCGTAAGCCAAACCAAAACTTTCTTTGGACCTACCAATTGATTAGAAGTCATAGATTACATATTTATTGAAGCTTAGTTTAAAAGGTTGATGTTGCTAATAATCGGTCTTTAGGTTAAAAACTAACTCAAATTAACTCCCTTACCTATGAATAATTAACAGGTTGAATATGAACACTTTGGACAATTTTTAAAAAAAGAAAAAATCAATTTCTCGATGAATAACACCTTTCTTTAACAATTAGCAGGTCTTTCGTCGAAATTTGTTCCTAAGGGATGTATTTTGGCGAAAAAAATTGTCCGGTTATCGTTCTTTTCTCACCTTGGGAGTCCAAATCTTAATT
>NZ_CAMYKH010000076.1:857-22243 GCF_947258935.1 uncultured Muriicola sp. | reverse complement strand
AAGAGTTATGATTTTAATTTCAATGTTTTGCTAATATTGCTGAGCTTTCAAATAAAAATACCCATTACTATCATGATGGGCATTCCTCATTTTTCGTCATTGTTTAATTTTCACGAAATGGCCTGGTTGGGGAGATTACCTACGGTGCGCTACTGATCTGCCTTTTAGGAAATACAGCAAACTGTACTTTCAGCCCAGATGTCTAAAACCAAAAAAATCTGCTCAAGTGAACTTGGCAGATTTTTATTCTTTGTCATGGTCTTCGTTTCTGTGGGAGTAGATTTGGTCAGGAAGATTACCTGTGGTGTTCTCCTGAGCTTCCGTTCTGTAAATGCAACTACTTGTCTTTACAAGACAATCGTATTAAAACGCAAAAATCCGATGAAGTAAACTTCTCGGATTTTTCTGTTTTAATCCGCAACAAAGTTGCGCTTAATCGTGGAGCCGGGGAGATTCGAACTCCCGTCCAAACAAGCAATACCACTGCCTTCTACATGCTTAGTTCTTGTTTGATTTTCGTTGTGTACCTGACCAAAAACCGCCTAGTACACACTTAGCTTCCTTATATTTTAACCCTTAATGAAGCTAAAAGGGCTTTATGTTGATTTTTATGGTGCCCCATAACAGATCGCCATCAACAAGGGCTATCCCGGGACATCTCGCTTCTCTGCCTAGCAGAGACGAGGCTAAATCCTACTGTAATTCGGATTAAGCGGCAAGAGCGTAATTAGATTCGCCATTTAAAAAGTGTGAAATATGAGATTTACGAGCTATATCCCAGCGCTCGACATGCTTACAATGCCATTGGTCTCGCTGTCAAAAACCAGTCGGCCCCAAAATGTTAAAGAACGTTGTTTTCTAAAAAGGATTGCGAAGATACCAAAAAGTTTGTGCACCGCCCGAAATCCATGTAATTTTGAGCAAAATCTATACCAAAACCTATGACTCATTTCGGAATCATCAGAGAGCGTAAGAATCCCCCGGATAAGCGGGTAGTACTATCCCCCCACGCCTGTCAAAAAGTCCTGAATAATTTTCCTGAAGCCAGAATTACTGTTGAGCCTTCCCCTCTCCGTGTGTTTAGTGATGAGGAATACAGGGAAGCCAATATTTCCGTTGCCTCTTCCATGAAAAAGTGCGATGTGCTCATAGGCGTAAAAGAGGTCCCAATAGAATCATTGATACCTAACAAGAAATACTTTTTTTTCTCGCATACAATCAAAAAACAGCCTTATAACAGAGAATTACTAAGAGCAATACTGTCCAGGAATATTGAATTGTATGACCATGAAGTGATTACAAATGCCAAAGGAATTAGATTGGTGGCTTTTGGACGCTATGCAGGAATTGTGGGTGCGTATAATGGACTTAGGACCTATGGTTTAAAGTCCGGGCAATTCAAAATCTCAAAAGCAGAAGATCTGAAAGATAAAAAAGATCTGATCCGGGAATTACTCAAAGTTTCTTTCCCACCCATAAAAATACTATTAACGGGAAAAGGTAGGGTAGGAAACGGTGCCAAGGAGATCCTGGATGGGATGAAGCTACTTGAAGTAAGTGTGGAAGATTACCTAACCAAGACCTTCGATGTACCTGTCTACTGTCAAATTGATGTGCTGGAGTACAACAAACGAAAGGATGGACAAGTACTTGCGATGCAGGACTTCTTTGATCATCCCGAGGCCTATGAATCAAACTTTATGAGATTCGCGAAAGTGAGTGATCTTTATATTGCCGGGCATTTCTACGGGGATGGAGCACCTTTTTTGTACACCCGGGAAGATGTGAAACATCCCGAATTTAAAATTCAGGTAGTTGCAGATGTTAGCTGCGATATAGACGGGCCGGTTGCCACTACCCTTCGTGCCTCTACCATTGCTGATCCAATCTATGGGTATAACCCAGCTACTGAGGAGGAAGTGCCTTTTATGAATAAGGGGGCCATTGCAGTAATGGCAGTAGATAATCTTCCTGCGGAACTCCCAAGGGACGCCAGTGAAGGCTTTGGAGATACCTTTGTAGAAAGTGTCATCCCGGCCTTTTTTGATAATGATAAAGAAGGTATTTTGGAAAGGGCACGAATTACTCAGGAAGGAGGACTCACAGAGCGCTACGCATATTTACAAGACTATGTAGACGGGAAAGAGTAATAACTCAGTCCACAGTAACACCCAGGGCTAGCATTACGCAAAACATGAAAGTTCTCATTGGTTTTTTTTCATATGTAGAGGATTTTGCGATCCGTAGAACCTTCTCCTTCGAACCTTTGCTTTAGAAAAAAGGAATTTTTTTAGTAAGTGAATTGGGACTCTATTATTTTATAGGTGTTTAAGAACCAATCAAGGAACCCTTTAAGGGAAAGTGGATTATATGAGCTTTATTCTTTAAATATTTTCATATATTAGGTAGCTTTTTAAACCATATCACCGGTGAAATTTAATTGGATTATTTCAAGGGACATTGATGACGACTTTAGGCGGTACTGCATTGATCTGGAGTATAAATTAAGGCCGAAGATCACAAAGTTCCTTATGTCTCGTTTAGATGAGGAGTTTGGTGGAGATTACTCATGTTTTCATTTTGATGTTGATATGGTAACGGAAAATATCAGCATCTCCAACAAAACGCCGGTAGAATATATCAGCCTGTTTTCATCCGATTTTGAAAGAGAGATCAATGGTACATGTTGTACCTAAGCTCCGTATAATAGGAAGGTCGGATGTATTACTTCATCTTTGAACGATTCCAACCTTTTGGAAATATGCGAATAGATCTACAATTGATTTATAGTTTCCCTCAGTCTCGTCAATTGAGTTAATAGTGTTTCTAATTTGTCCAATGGCAGCATATTGGCGCCATCACTTTTTGCATTGGCAGGATCAAAATGGGTTTCCATGAAGAGTCCGTCTACTCCGGCCGCAATGCCCGCCCTGGCCATAGTACTGATTAGGGCCGGTCTACCGCCGGTTACACCGGAGGTCTGGTTGGGTTGCTGCAGTGAATGAGTGACATCAAGGACAACAGGTGCGTATTGTTTCATGGTTGGTACCCCCCTGAAATCAACTATCATATCCTGATATCCAAACATGGTTCCCCGATCCGTAATAATAACCTGATCATTACCGGAATCTGTAACCTTGGCTACTGCGTGTTTCATGCTTTCCGGACTCATGAATTGCCCTTTTTTAAGATTTATGGTCTTCCCCGTTTCGGCGGCAGCGATCACCAGATCTGTCTGACGCACCAGGAAAGCCGGGATCTGTAAAATATCTACGTATTCTGCAGCCATCTTGGCATCGGAGATCTCATGAATATCTGTGACCGTGGGCACCTTAAAGGTTTCGGAGACCTTGCGTAAGATCTTCAATGCCTTCTCATCTCCAATTCCCGTAAAAGAATCTACCCTGCTTCTGTTGGCCTTCTTAAAACTTCCCTTGAACACATATGGTATCTTAAGACGGTCTGTAACTTCCATTATGTGCTCTGCGATCCGCAGGGCCATGTCTTCACCTTCAATGGCACACGGACCTGATAACAGAAAGAACTGATTACTATCCGTATTTTTTAATTGGGGAATTTTAGTGAGATCCATGCTTACTATTTTGGGTAAAGGTAGGAATTTGAATAGACATATTTTTGTGCTGTGATTTGTAGAGAACTACCTCTAAACCAGTGTCATAAAAAAAATACAACTTTGTATACACGTGCCAAAAATAGCAGTATCTTTGCCGGCTCAAAAGAAATAGATGTCTACTACAAAGAACATTGCCATTATTGCCCACGTTGACCACGGTAAAACTACCCTGGTTGATAAGATTCTTCACTATTGTCAGTTGTTTCGTGAGAACGAAAAAACCGGCGATCTCATTCTGGACAACAACGATCTTGAGAGAGAACGAGGGATCACCATTGTTTCTAAGAATGTATCGGTGACCTACAAAGGGACCAAGATCAATATTATTGATACTCCCGGTCACGCCGATTTTGGAGGTGAAGTTGAACGTGTTTTAAACATGGCAGATGGAGTATTATTGCTTGTAGATGCTTTTGAAGGTCCTATGCCTCAAACTCGTTTTGTTTTACAAAAAGCATTAAACCTTGGTTTAAAACCATGTGTTGTGATCAATAAGGTTGATAAAGAGAATTGTACTCCGGAAGAGGTACACGAAAAAGTATTCGACCTGATGTATGAGTTGGGCGCCGAAGAATGGCAACTCGATTTTCCTGTGGTCTATGGTTCTGCCAAACACAACTGGATGAGCGATGACTGGAAGAAACAAACTACCAGTATAGAACCTTTGCTGGAAATGGTCCTGGACCATATTCCCACTTTTAAACCAGAACAGGGAAATACGCAAATGCTGATCACCTCTCTCGATTATTCTTCTTTTACCGGGAGGATCGCTATTGGACGCTTGCAAAGGGGAACCTTAAAAGAAGGTCAGCAAATTATTTTGGTGAAAAGGGATGGTAGTAAAGTAAAATCCAAGATCAAAGAACTATACACTTTTGAAGGTCTGGGAAGAATAAAGGTGAGTGAAGTTGTCACCGGGGACATCTGTGCCTTGGTTGGGCTCGAAGGTTTTGACATTGGCGATACCGTTGCCGATAGTGAAGATCCACAGGGATTAAAGACCATAGCAATAGACGAACCTACTATGAGTATGTTATTTACTATCAATGATAGTCCATTCTTTGGCAAAGATGGTAAATATGTTACTTCCAGACATATTAAAGAACGCCTGGAAAAAGAACTGGAAAAGAATCTTGCTCTCAGGTTAGAGGAAACAGATAGTGCAGACAAGTTCATGGTCTTTGGAAGAGGAGTACTTCATTTGTCTGTCTTGATAGAAACCATGCGGAGAGAAGGTTATGAGTTGCAGATAGGTCAGCCACAGGTAATAATTCGTGAATTCGATGGTGTAAAATGCGAACCTATTGAGCAATTGACCATTGACCTGCCAGAAAGTGTTTCCGGAAAGGCCGTAGAAATGGTATCTATCCGTAAAGGAGAGATGATCAGCATGGAATCTAAAGGAGAACGGATGGTATGCGAATTCCTGATCCCTTCCAGAGGAATTATCGGTCTGCGAAATCAATTGTTAACAGCAACCGCCGGTGAAGCTATCATGACCCATAGGTTTATGGAATACCAACCTATGAAGGGCGATATTCCTCAACGTCAGAATGGATCTTTGGTTTCTATGGAACTAGGAAAAGCCATTCCTTATTCTATAGATAAGTTACAGGAAAGAGGCCGTTTCTTTATTGATCCGGGAGAAGATATATATGAGGGTCAGGTTATTGGGGAGAACTCAAGAGGGGATGACATGACCATTAATGTCACCAAGACCAAAAAACTTTCCAATGTTCGTTCGTCAGGGGCCGATGATAAAGCCAAGATTGTTCCTGCGATGAAATTTTCCCTGGAAGAAGCGCTTGAATATATTCAAAAGGATGAGTATGTTGAAGTTACTCCAAAGCACATTCGCTTACGCAAGATCTATCTCACTGAGGTAGACAGGAAACGGAACAAATTAGCATAAAAAAAGCGCCATATAGGCGCTTTTTTTATTTCTATTACTTAATCCATGGGAGCCGGATGCATGGCAGCTGCAGCCGCACCAATGATCCCGGCATGATTTTGAAGTCCGGCCGGTATCACTGGAGTCTCAATGGTTATATATTCTTTAAATTCATCGAAATCTTTAGAAGTGCCACCCCCTAAAATAATAAGGTCTGGAGCAATTATTAAATCGACGTACTCCAAAAATGTGTTAAAGCGTTGTCCCCATTCTTCGTACGAAATTCCTTCCCGTTCTTTGGCAGAGGCTGCCGCCCAGTCCTCGATCTTTATAAAATCTTTATAAGGAATATGACCTAGTTCAAAATTGGGAATAAGCTCTCCGTTCCAAAATGCACCACTACCTAGTCCGGTGCCTATGGTTATCATGACCACAAAACCGCTTCTTCCTTTTCCAATGCCATAATTCATGGTAGCATATCCGGCAGCATCGGCATCATTTATAATCGTCACCGGCAATCCCGTGGCCTCGCTGAAAAGTTCTTTGACATTGACATTCAACCATTTCTTGTGAAGATTTCCTCTGGACTTACATATTCCATGTCTGACGGTAGTGGGAAATCCACAGCCCACCGGACCATTGTAATCAAAATGGTCAACGATCTCTTTTACCACTTTTGCCATAGGTTTTGGCTTTCGGGAAGGTGGCGTTGGAATACGGAAGCGTTCTGAAAGCATTTCTCCTGTGATTGAATTAACTAAGGCACCTTTCATGCCCGAACCTCCAATGTCAATTCCCAGTACTGTCATATTAAATTGTAAATGTCGGCGTATTGTGCCTTGTTAGTCGGGCGTAAAAGTAACAAAAAACTGCTAGAAGAGATTATACATATCAGATCACATTCGGTCTTCTGATCTAAGATGGTCAAAGATAACTTTACATACTTCAGACACTTTATCTTTCTCCTGATAACTTAGCCATGCCATTTCTTCAATCTCCGAATCTAACTGTAATTCCCCTTTATATGTTGCTTCATAACAAGTCATGCGAACTAATTTTCCAGGAGGTTTGCCATCTGCCTGTGCTTCAAATACCCTAATGAATTGAAAGCTGTGAGGATTTAAAGTGACTTGTAATTCTTCTTTTATTTCACGTGTCAAAGCCTTCAGATCCGATTCTCCTTTATCCCTTTTTCCACCTGGCAGATAGAACAAGGATTTGTCTTTGCTGCGAACACAAAGAATACGCTTTTCCCGAAGTAAGATCCAGGCGAGTTTATCAATAGTATTTTCTGATGGTTCTACGTAGTAATCAATGGAATTTAAAGAATGATTGGGATCTATAGCGTCCAGGAAACGATCGATTCCATTTCCAAATACTGTGAGCATCCCTAACTTTTTATTTCTTCCCAGGGCACTGGAAATTGTTTCATCTCGGTTGCCAAAGAGGTATCCGCCTTTTTGTATCCAAAGGAGATTCAATAAATGCTGCATAAGAACATTTCCCAATTGATCTATTGAAACGGCAATTTTTAAGAGGTACTCGCCAAGACCTTTTAGCCCTCCTTTGAGCAAGGTGTAAAAGAATCCATAAATAAGACCAAGAGGCCCGGTAATAAGAAGTAGTAGCACCGAAATAAAAAATAGTAAAACCCCAATTAAGGGATGCATTTTCTTATCGGGCTCTAAAAGCTTTTTTTTCCGTATCACCTTGTTTCACTTTGACTTTACTAAGATTAATTTGCAGATTTCAAACTTGGTTGAGACCAGTACCACAGGATGAACAAAAAGCCCACTACAAATAAGATGATCCCGAGCCCATAGAATAATTGGGCTTGTGTAAAATAATCCAAAAAGGGTAGAAGTACAATAGGTGACAAAAACTGACCCATAAACCAAAAGGTAGTAAGTCTTCCTATTTCCCTCCCACGAATTTCTAATGGAGCTAACTGCATGACCCAGACATTGGCGTTTGGGATCATCAGACCCATTCCCAGACCCCCAAATAACATTCCCAGGAGCACCATGGAATATGAATTGCCAAAAGCAAAAGAGAGGAATGCCAGAGCCAGTAAAATATAGCCAATCCCGAAGATCTGTCTAAACCCGAACATGTCTTTTATCCGACTGAACGAAAAGGAAGAAATGGCAGAAAAAAAAGTGGCAGAAGCAACCGCAATGCCTATCAGGGAATTTTTTTCTATTCCAATAGATTTTAAATAAAATGGGATCTGAACAGGTATAATAAAGAAGATGATCCAAATGAGCATTACATTGCCAAAAACCAGCCAAATTATAGCAGGTGACTTCTTAGGCTCTGAGATCTTTTGAACATTGACAGATGTAACAGGCTCTTTTAAGAACAGATAAGTGGCCGGCAGAAGAAGAAGGGAAAAAAGATAGAGGAGAAAAGGAACCCGCCATCCAATATCTGCCAGTACTCCACCCAGGGTTATAAAAATAATACCCCCGATAGACATGACGGCGATCTGTAAACCGGCAAATTTTTGTCGTGCCTTTCCCTGATAATAATCTGCGACCAGTGTTGTGACAATGGTCATGGTTATTCCAACGCAGATGCCAAGAAGCGCCCTACCTGCCAGAATAAGATATATATCATTTAAATAATATCCTGAGGTTCCTCCAATGGCATAAAAAATAAGTGCCGCCCCCAGTAGTTTTAGCCTTCCTATTTTATCAATGATTATACCCGCGATAATTGCACTGAGCGCAATAAAAAGCCCAGGGAACGACAAGCTAAGTTTAACAAGTGCCGCGCCGTTAGGTTGCAGTTCAAAGGTCTTCGTCATATCCGGAAGTGAAGCCGAAATAGTGATCATAGACATAATGGTAAGGCTGCTAACCAACAAAATAGTTGCCTTTACTTGCCAGGTTTCAGAATTCATAGATTGGTCTGGTAATAGATACCTCTTAGATTTTCGCTAACGAGGCATTCGTTAAAATGAAAGCGAACAAAACTTTAAGCCATCTGACCCTTCATAAGTTTGGGAAGCATTTCCTTAAAGTTCTCTTTCTTGTTCAAATGTGGCAATGGTTCTGAAGGTTCCTTTACCCCCAGGAATTTGCAAAGAGGAGCCCAGCCATCCCGAACATCGTAGACCAGTAATTTTTCTTTTGGAACGTAGCGTTTTACCGAAGCCAGATGTTCTTCCCAAACTTTTTTGGCGTGTGCCTTGTTCTCAAAATTTCCATCTAGCTCTCCTGCAAAGAAGGTCTTTTTAAAGAATTTGATACATTTCACAACATTTCTTGCTCTGCTACTGAACAGCAGTTTCCCCATCATTTTAATTTTTTCTCCGGGTGTTTGCGGACCAGCACGGAATACAGTGCTATCCACACTTTTATACCAGGCCTCGAAATCTCGTACCGTTAATATCACTTTGGCATCCGGATATCGTTTCATATGTTCTTTGTACCATGGGTACCCGGGAAAATCCACTGTGGCATCATACCCTTTATAAAGTCCATCCCAGTCGGTATCTCCGGTTTCGGACAAGGTTTTCCAGTAATGTAAATTATGGGGGTTTACCAGAAGTTCTTTCATATGATATACATGATTGAACCCCAGTGTTTCTAGTGATTGTTTTAAGGTGGTAGTTCCCGTCCTTGGAAATCCGGCTCCTATTATTTTGATAGACATAATTATTATTTTTTAGTTGGTTGAACTTCTTGTGTTGGTTCTTGTGTTGGTTCTGGTTCTGGTTCTGGCGGTGGCGGCATTTTAAAAACAAAGGGCTCTGGTTGTGGTTTTATAGGTTTCAGATCCTTGCCGGAATTCTGGTTCTGGCGGTGGCGGCATTTTAAAAACAAAGGGCTCTGGTTGTGGTTTTATAGGTTTCAGATCCTTGCCGGAAAGCCCTGGATAGTCTTTCTGATAGAAAGTACTTCTAAAGACCCCATATATAAAGGGACCAACGGGTTGTGACACCGAGCCATCGGGTAACTTATAGTCGTATTTATATGGATTCCAATATTCCCAAACTACTTCTTTGTTCTCGTCAATTTCTATAAAACGACCCTGCATCCCCTGAGTAATAAGGGTGTGACCATTTTTTAGTCGTTGAGCTCCGGAAATAAAAGCTGAATAAAATGAATATTTATCTGGTGCAATATATGACCAGTCGGGCTCAGCAGGACCAAAGGCACCATTTTCATCAAATGTATAATTTCCTTTATCGTTTGTTGGAATAGCCCATTCATATACAGCAGAGTAATTCCCAACATCTCCAATTTTCACATTCATCTCCGGCGTATTTGCTCCGCCTAAAGCCGCCCACATAGAGGGGAATTTATTATCGGGGTGAGGAATGTCATTGTTGTAGACCATAAGCTTTCCTTCTCCGGGATATCCCTTCGGGATCCATTTAACGTCGTGTTGTCCATGCAGGATTTGGTCTTCCTTGGCACCCTTACCATAATTGGCCAGATTGCCCCATCGGTAAAGAAGATCTCCGCCATGGCCGTACTTGCCTCCGGTGCTTCCCTTGGCTTCCGCGGTAGTTGTGCTATGATCTAACACATAAATTTCACCAAATCCGGGAACACTGATAGCTATCTGATCTAAACCCGGGCTATACGAGACGGCATTGGTATGTGCTATATCAGAACCCCGATTATCTACCGTTGCATTGGAGGTCATAAAGCCCATTTTTTTCATATTGGCCACTTGTTCTTCGGTCATTGGCGGACCAGCCTCTGCACTCGCGGTATTGATGTTGATCTTCCCGGGGTTTTCAGCAACTACCCCATAATTATTTTTTGTGTCATCAAGATCTTGTATTAAATGATCTTGCATGCGCCATTCCCAGACTATCTTGCCATCATTGGGTTTAATAGGCTGTATTTCAATGATCTTGTCTAGCCAAATACCTGCCTTGGGTATATGTTCGGGGTCTTTACCAGCCATTTCAGCTTCCTTAGGTGTTAAGGCGTCATAGGAAATAGCCAGGATATTGCCATTGGGCATGATCTCAATATCATGATGGGTCAACTCCTTTTCATTGTAATATTTAAAATCCCATAAGATGTTTCCATCCCAATCATATTCCCGAATCCTGCCAGATTGACCACCGGCAGCAAACGTGGGAAAGTTCTCATCCCGTTCCATTCTTATGAGATGACCATTGGGTTGCAAATAAGAATTCATGGAATTCAAGTCGGAGGCCCAGGTATGAACCACTTCTCCTTGTTTGTTAAGTAAAAAAGTTAAAGTACCGTTAGATGGTTCGTAGAGTACATAACCATCAGCGCCCATCTCAGAATTATATATAAGACCCCTATCGGCGGTTACTCCTGAAAGGCTACGAGTATCATCTGGGCTCCATTCGCGTACTACCGCTACAGATGCAGTATCCTTGGCAGGAACATCAGATTTGCATGAAAAAAGGGTAATTACTAAAGCGGAAAGAAATAGTTCTTTTAGATTCATGGTTTAAATTAATTGGTTGGTTGGTGAAAGAAAGATACGCTTTTTTTAAATATTTTTTTTTAATTGTTCACTAGAAGATAAGAAGAGTATTCAGACTGCTTTTTGAACTACTTCAAAGACCTTATTACCATCGCATTTTAGTGTTTTAGATGGATATTTCAGGATGAGGGCATAATCATGAGTGGCCATTAGTATGGTACGGCCGGTCTTATTGATATCTTGTAAGACCTTCATGACCTCTACACTGGTTTGTGGATCCAGATTTCCCGTAGGCTCATCAGCGAGGATCAGTTCTGGGTCATTTAAAAGGGCTCTTGCAATAGCAATACGCTGTTGTTCCCCACCGGAAAGTTCATGTGGAAATTTAAATCCTTTGGTTTTCATTCCTACTTTTTCCAAAACCTCATCGATCTTGGCGTTCATCAGAACATTGTCTGTCCAGCCGGTAGCTTTCAACACAAACAGCAAGTTCTTATTTATATTTCTATCAGGCAGTAGTTTGAAATCTTGAAAGACGATTCCCAATTTTCTTCGTAAGTAGGGGATTTTTTTCTCCTCAAGGGTCTTTAAATTAAACCCCACAACTCTGCCATGACCTTGTTTTAAGGGGAGATCGGCATATAGGGTTTTCATAAAACTACTTTTTCCACTCCCGGTTTTTCCTATGAGATAAACAAATTCACCTTTCCGCACTTCCAGATTAATGTCATTAAGGACTAAATTTTCCTTTTGGAAAACAGATACTTCTTTCAAGCTGAGAATGGGTTCTTCCATGAGGGGTATTTGTTGATATAAAAGTAATAAGTTCTAAAGGATAAAAAGGGGAGCATACTTAAAAATCTTTTTCTTTGGTTGGTTTATACTGCAAAACCATATTTAGCGTTACTATGTCAAATACGGTAATTCTTAATAGCCCTAGAACACTATGCGAAAGAAAATCACCGCCTTATCCCTTGTCTGTCTTGGGCTGCTTTTTACAGCCAATGCCCAGGAATCCAGGATCTACACCCATGATGAAAGGCAGTATCAGGAGGCACTAGACCTTTACAACAACAAGCAATATCAGGCAGCACAGACACTTTTTCAAAAAGTAAATGGAAGTACCAGCAATGAGGAAACAGCTGCGAATAGTGCGTATTTTGTTGCGAATGCAGCGGTAAGACTAAATCAGTTAGGTGCAGACCGACTCATGGAAGACTTTGTAGAAAAGTATCCTACTTCTACTAAACGAGATGCCGCTTTTCTGGATGTAGCGGACTATTATTTTGAGAATGGTAAATATCCCTATGCTCTTAAGTGGTACAAAAGGGCTGGGCAGAGTAACATTCCAAAGAAAGACAGGGAGCGATTCAATTTTAATATGGGATATTCCTTGTATGCCTCAAAGAAAACCCGGGAAGCGGAATCCTATTTTAATAAGGTTTCTAATTCTCCTGTTTATGGTGCACAGGCCAAATACTATCTTGGATTTATTGCCTATCAGGAAGATGATTACGAGGAAGCGAGTGCACGTTTTGACCAGATCACAGATCAGGAAGTATTAGATGAAAAGCTTTCTTATTTTCAAGCTGATCTCAATTTTAAACTTGGAAATTTTGAAGAGGCTATTGCCTTGGGCAAAAAACAATTACCAAAGTCGGATAGGACAGAGATCTCCGAGCTTAATAAGATCATTGGAGAAAGCTATTTCAACCTGAAGCAATATGACAATGCCATTCCATATCTTGAGCAATACCGGGGTAAACGAGGCAGATGGAACAATACAGATTATTATCAATTAGGCTATTGTTATTACCAACAAGAGGACTATGCCAATGCTATTCTTCAATTTAATAAGATCATTGACGGGAACAATAGCGTAGCCCAAAATGCCTATTATCACTTAGCAGAATGCTATTTGAAACTCGATAAGAAACAAGAGGCCCTGAATGCCTTCAGGAATGCTTCACAAATGGACTTTAGTCCTGAGATCCAGAAAGACGCGTATTTAAATTATGCTCGCCTAAGTTATGATATTGGAAATGCCTACGAACCAGTTTCAGAGGTGTTATCATCCTATTTGGATCGCTACCCAAAAGATGCTAATACATCAGAATTACAAGAGTTATTAGTAGACTCTTACCTTACTTCCAAGAATTTTAAAGGTGCTTTGGAACTACTTGAGAAAAATAATAATTATGCCAATAAGACCACCTTTCAAAAGGTAGCCTTTTACCGCGGTGTGGAGTTGTTTTTAGATGGTGATTATACTGAGACTATTAAGGTGATGAGTTTAGCAGTAAAAAGTGACGCCGACGCTATATTTACTGCAAGAGCAAGATACTGGAAGGCCGAGGCCAGTTATTTATTAAATCGATTTGATGAGGCGCTGCCAGACTTTATCCAGTTTCAACAAAGCGGTGTAGCAAGCAGCACCCAGGAATTTAAGGACTTAGATTACAACCTTGGGTATACCTATTTTAAATTAAAGGATTACGGTACTGCAAGTAACTATTTCAAGGAATATTCAAAAAGATCTGCCACGGATCCAAAAGCTTTAGATGCAGTAGTGAGATTGGGAGACTGTTATTTTGTAACCAGCAAATATGAGGCTGCCATAGATGCTTATTCGCAATATGGAAGGGGTAATGGAGCAGAAAAGGACTATGCGGCTTTTCAAAAAGCGGTTAGTTACGGATTTGTAGGTAAAAATGACACAAAAATATCCGAGCTCAAAAAATTCCTTTCTCAATATCCAGGATCTACCTTAAAAGATGATGTGCTTTTTGAACTGGGCAATTCATTTATCCGCGATAACCGAGAAAAAGAAGGATTACAAGCTTACGATCAACTTGTTAGGGAGTACAGAGGAAGTAGTTTGGTTCCTCAGGCCCTGTTAAGACAAGGTTTGGTGCATTATAACGCCAACAGGAATAATGAGGCCTTATTAAAGTTTAAGGCAGTCGTAAACGATTTTCCAAAGACCCAGGAAGCTGTGCAAGCAGTTAATACCGGAAAATTGGTCTATATGGATATGGGAAGAGTTAATGAATACGCAGCATGGGTCAGGAATCTCGATTTCGTTGAGGTTTCAGATGTTGAATTAGATAATGCTACCTATGAATCTGCAAACAAGCAAAATTTAGAGGGGAAAGATGCCGCTGCAATCAGGGGATATGAGAATTACCTAAAGGAATTCCCCTCGGGCATGCATACTATGCCGGCCAACTTTGCACTGGCACAATTGTATTTCTCAAAAGGAGAAAATGACAAGGCCCTTAAGTCGTATCAATATGTAGCAGACAGAGGAGGTAGCGAATATTCTGAGCAAGCGCTTACCAGAGTATGTGAATTGTTGATGGCGAAAAGTAATACCAAAGCTGCCATGCCCTATTTAATTCAATTGGAAAATACAGCAGATATACCTCAGAATCGCATTTATGCTCAGCAGAATTTGATGAAGGTTTATTTTGAACAAAAAGAGTATGCCCGAACGTTGGTCTATGCTGATAAAGTGTTGGGTAGTTCCAATGTAGATGATCGAATTAGAAGCGATGCTCATGTGATGATTGCCAGATCTGCCATGAAAACAGGTGATGAGACCACAGCAGAAACTGCCTATAAGGAAGTGTCAAAGATCGCAAGTGGTTCTACAGCGGCTGAAGCCCTGTACTACGACGCTTATTTTAAGCGAAATAGAAAAGAGTACGAAGCGAGTAATACTGCGGTTCAAAAATTAGCCAAGGAGTACGCTACCTACAAAGAATGGGGAGGAAAAGGATTGCTTATAATGGCGCAAAATTTCTATGCACTTGGCGATGCCTTCCAGGCAACATACATTCTGGATAGTGTAATCGCAAATTTTGAGCAATTCCCGGCGATCGTAGAAGATGCAAAGCGAGAATTAGCAACGATAAAAGCCAAGGAAGCCGAACGCAACGCCTCTGTTAATCCTGAGGGGAACTAATTTAAGTGGTATTTATGCAAAAGAAGATTCAATTATCAATTATAGCAGGCTTTAGCCTTATTTTGGGGGCTTTTGGACAGGACGAAAAAGACCTGGGTACCGAAACGGTAACGGTGGTAAAACCGTATTCACCCACAGTTTCAGATGCCTTTAAAATTAAGTCCGCACCTATCTTAAACGATTCTATCGTCCTTGCGAAGAAGGAGATCCGTTATAGTATCTTTTCGGTGCCTGTTGCTTCCACTTTTACACCGGCAAAAGGCAAGGCTGCAACAGTACAGAAAGCTACCCCGGAAAAACTATATAATTCATATGTCTCACTGGGCCTCGGTAATTTTAACAATGCACTGCTCGACTTTTACACCAGCAGGGATATAGATCGAGGGAATAAACGTGTAGATATTGGGCTTAATCATTTTTCTTCCAGGGGGGATCTGGATTTCACCCCTTTGGATACTGATTTTTACAATACAAAATTAGAAGCTGCCTATTCTAATAGGGGACGCGATTTTGACTGGGGGATCAGTTCAGCGGCCAGACATCAGCTTTACAATTGGTATGGTCTTCCGGAGGGTGTTTTCGATGAGGTCACCATAGCGGGGATAGATGAAAAACAACAATATTTTAATGTGGAACTGGGTGCTCACCTCAATCAGGAAGATTCCTTCTTAAGTAAGGGAGAGGTGTTAGTAAAGAGATTTTGGGACAAGGTAGAATCTGCCGAGAACAGGGGCCTTATTTCAACTACCTTTAATTTTCCATTGAGTGAAGAAGACCTAACCATAACAGTAAAAGGAGATTATGTTGGAGGAGAATTCATAAATGCCGATGTAAACAATACCGCCAATACACCGGCTATTCCATACTCACAATTTCAAGTGGGGATCAGTCCCAGTATTCTTATCGTCAAAGATGAACTTAGTTTAAACCTGGGGGCAAATCTGGTCTACGGCATGGATGGAGAGACCAATGAAAGCAATTTCTATATTTATCCGCAAGTAACCGCGTCGTATCGTTTGCTGGAAGATATGGTTATTGTTTACGGAGGGGTTACCGGGCAATTAACACAAAATTCTTATGCTGACTATGTAGATGATAATCCTTATGTATCACCAACCCTGACAATTCAGCCTACAGATCAGCAATACGATGCCAGAATTGGTTTTAAGGGGCAGCTATTTCCCAATCTGAGCTACAATATTAGAGGATCTTACTCGGCAGAGAACAGAAAACCCTTATTCAAACTCAACCCTCAAAACAGTTTTAGGGATGATGAAAAGGGGTATTATTATGGCAATTCCTTTGAGGTCTTTTACGATGATGTAAAAACGCTTGGGATCTTCGGAGAGCTTAATGTAGATATTAACCGCAATTTTACTTTAGGGGTCAACGCTTCTATTTACGAATATGATACAGAGACAGATAATCCTGCATGGAACTTACCAAATTTAAAAGGATCACTTTTTATGGATTATCAGATAGATGAGCAATGGTTTATGGGAGCCAATATATTCTTTGTAGGGGAGCGAGAGGATCTAAGTGCCGTTGTGATCCCCAATACACAACCTTCAGACTACCCGGCCAGCATTCTAACCTTAGATAGTTATTTCGATGCAAACGCGCATATAGGATACCGATTGAGCGAGCAACTTTCAATTTTTGCGAAAGCGAGCAATCTTGCCAACAATGACTATCAACAATGGGCCAATTTTAGGGTTCAGAGTTTCCAGATCCTTGCAGGGGCCACTTATAAATTCGATTTTTAGGTTCAGCTTGCTGAAAATGAGGTAAATGGGTAGTAAAAGTTGCAGCTAAATGGCGCTATGCCCTAAATTGCCTACCCTTTGACGAACCAAATTGGTTTAATTCACGCTAAGACCCAGACTTTCTTTAATTTTATCTCGAGGGTTCTACAGATTTATCGCGATGAAGAAGATCACCATATATTGTATCAAGGTACTATTCCTTTGGGGGATATGTGCCGGATTTTCACAGAACCTGGTGACCAATCCTAGTTTTGAAGAGCATATAGCCTGTCCGGTTAAACTAGGAAACTTTAGTGCGGATGTAATAGGATGGAGTACCCCAACAAAAGGATCAACAGATTACTTCCATGGTTGCAGCGAGGCTATGGGAACTCCAAAAAACTTTAATGGAACACAAATCGCAGATTTTGGCGAGGGTTATGCCGGCTTTTATTTATACGCACCCAATGACTACAGGGAATACATGCAAGCCAAACTTCTTACTCCCTTAAAAAAAGGAGTAACCTATGAATTGTCCTTTTTTGTAAGTCTGGCAGAGCGTTCAGATTTTGCGATCAATGAATTTGGCGTGGTCTTTTCTGAACTGCCCCTCGATTTTGAGATACATAAGGAATTGTCAAAAATGCATCTTTACAGGGATACTAAAAATTCATTTACGTATCTGGAAATTGGCTATTCTCATTTTGCGAATGATACCAAGGATTGGATGTTGGTGTCAACACCCTAGCGTAAATTTATTTTTAAGAAAGGAGCAAAACAAGGTGCCTATTACTATGTAGATATGGTTTCTCTATCAAGTGCCGAAGCAGATGCCCCGGATGATTTAGCGGACACACCGTTGAAAAGGGAGACCTTAAGTTTGAACACTACCCATCTTTTTCAACATGTGCTCTTTGATTTTGATGAATATGAATTGGTAGAGGGTGCCAAGGCCTATTTAAAGGAAACTTATGATTTTTTAGCCTCCGATCCCAGTTTGCATATTGTGATCCATGGACATACCGATGGAGTGGGGACAATTCCCTATAATTTACGGTTATCTAATAGCCGATGTAAGGCCGTAGCCAGCTATTTTGTAGAGTTGGGCCTCCCAAAAGAACGTGTATCCTGGAAGGGTCATGGTGGAAGCTTGCCTATAGCGCTCAATTCTACTCCGGAAGGCAGACGTCAAAACAGGCGGGTAGAATTTATTCTAACCAAAATAGAATAACGGTATCCTAATAATCTGAATACGCAGTAGGCGACAATAACAGAATATTTAATTTGCTCAGATTATTGTTATAATAGGAATCATTGATAAGCCTTTGCCATTCCGGGGAATCTACAAAAGCCTTCCAAAGAAGGTCTCTTGTTTCCATATCCTTAAAAGTGGTCATATACATAAGATTGGGCATGCTTGGTCCGGCAAGCACCTCGGCATAGAACACGGCGTTAAAACCAAGTCGGTCAAAAAGTGCTACTTCGCCACCTTCATTAAACATATGTACCTTATTCATAAACAAAGCTTGGGTAGGAGATTCATAGCTCCGCAGTTCGTACACTCTATCCTCACGAATTCCTTCAACATTTGAAACCTGCATTATGGGCATTTCTTTAAAGGCCTTGAGAAAAATGGTCTCTATTCGTTGGTAGGGAGGTGCATCATGGGGTGCCTCAAGAAATGATTTATTGTTCTTCCAAAGTTCTTCATCGGTATCCAATCTTTCTTTCAAAATATCTAACGAGTTAGGAGTGCTGACAGGGTAAAGAACAAAACGCTGTAATATGCTGTCTTGTACTTCAGTTCTCCATTTGAATACCCCAACAGACGAAATTTGTTGACGTTTCAGAGCGGGGAGGAGACCATGCTGCAAATAGGAATCTGTAAGGGATTCCTGTTCTGCATTGGCCAAGGTATAGACTTGAAGGACATAATATTCTCTGCTTGAATCCTGGGCTTGCCCTTTTGTATGAAATAGGAAGAAGATCAGGACCACAAAAAAGTTAAGGCAGATTCGGATAGTCTTCATAATGCTGTATTTATTTTACTCAAACTTAAGGGTAATTGGCGTAGTATCCTACAATGACTTCACAGACAGAACATGTAAGCTCTGCTCATAATGATCAAATAATATCAATTTGAAGTTCAGAGATTCGATCTTCAATATTATATACTTTTATCAATAAAGGCCGTACTTTGTAAAAAAGAAAACAATGGATATTAATTTAGCCGTACTGATTGATGGGGATAATATTCCCTCCGCCTATGTCAAGGAAATGATGGAAGAGATTGCGAAATATGGCAATCCTACTATTAAAAGGATCTACGGGGATTGGACAAATCCAAGGCTTGGAAAGTGGAAGAATGTACTGCTCGAAAATGCCATTACACCTATTCAACAATACGGATATACCGCAGGAAAGAATGCTACAGATTCTGCCATGATCATTGATGCCATGGATGTTCTCTATTCCGGAAAGGTCAATGGCTTTTGCCTTGTGAGTAGTGATAGTGATTTTACCCGTCTTGCCACACGTCTTCGGGAAGCAGGGATGCAAGTGTTCGGTATTGGGGAGAAGAAAACACCTAATCCCTTTATTGTGGCTTGTGATAAGTTCATCTATATAGAGATCCTGAAAAAACAATCTGAAGAAAGCAGTACAGATCCGGGAGGTATCAAAACGGATAAAAAGAGCGGAGTAGACAAGGTCACCAAAAAAGATATACAATTGATCACCACAACGGTAGAAGATGTGGCAGATGATGATGGCTGGGCTTTTCTTGGTGACGTAGGGAGCCTTTTACAGAAAAAACAACCCAATTTCGATTCCCGGAATTATGGGTATCAAAAACTCACCCCTCTTATCAGTTCCCTAGGGGAATTTGATATTGAAAGACGCGAGGATGCCAAGGGAAGAAAAAAACTGATCTATGTTAAGCTAAGAGAGCATAAGACCGGCGGGGCCAAAAAATAATACATCTTCATCACTGCATTTTTCGAACGATTAAATATTACTATTTTTGGTCGGCCCGTGAATCTGGCCAGGTCATTGAATAACTAAACATTTTATGTATGAAAAAATTACTTCTGCTTGTTAGCGTGATAGCTGTATTTTCATGTGAGCCTTCCAAAGAAAAGGCAGACTTACTTGTCCTTAATGCCAATATATATACGGTAAATGATGCTTTTGAAATGGCAGAGGCCTTTGCGGTAAAAAATGGGAGATTTGTTGCCGTTGGCAGTACCTCAGAATTAAAGGATCGTTATGAGGCAACTGAGGTGATCGACGCTGAAGGCAAAACACTGATCCCGGGTCTTATTGATGCACATTGTCATTTTTACGGATTAGGTCTTAATCAACTGAAGGTAGACCTGATGGGCACCAAAAGTTATGAGGAAGTCTTACAGCGGGTAAAAGACTTTCAAACAGCGAACCCTTCAAATTTTCTTCAGGGCAGGGGATGGGACCAAAATGATTGGGAGGTTAAGGAATTTCCAATCAAGGAAGCATTGGATAAACTATTCCCAGACACACCAGTGGTTTTGGAAAGGGTAGATGGACATGCCTATCTGGTTAATCAAAAGGCGTTAGATCTTGCCGGGATCACAGCAGCTACCAAGGTATCAGGCGGTGAGATCATTAAAAAACAAGGAAAGATCACAGGCGTATTGGTTGACAATCCCATGCGGATGATAGATGACATTATTCCGGCTCTTACAAAACAAATGCAAATACAGGCCCTAAAAAATGCCGAAGAGATTTGTTTGGATTATGGCCTGACCACTGTGAATGACGCCGGACTTATGCGAAGCACAATTGAACTCATAGACAGCCTTCAACAAGCAAAGGAACTCTCCATTAGGGTATATGCGATGGTAAGTAATACACCAGAAAACCTCGATCATTATTTAAACAAAGGGATAGTGAAGACAGATCAACTCAATGTGAGATCTGTAAAGGTATATGGTGATGGAGCCTTGGGTTCACGTGGAGCGGCATTAAGAGCTCCATATTCGGATCAACCGGGCCATTTTGGAGCCATGGTTACTCCTGTGGCAGATATTGAGGCATTGGCAAACCGTATTGCAGCTTCAGACTATCAGATGAACACACATGCTATTGGCGATTCTGCCAATATTGTGGTGATGCGCGCGTATAAAAGTGCACTCAAAGATAAAAAGGACAGACGTTGGAAGGTAGAGCATGCTCAGGTTATCTCGGAAGAAGACTTTGATTATTATGAAGAGGGGATAATCCCTTCAGTTCAACCAACGCATGCCACAAGCGATATGTATTGGGCAGAAGACAGACTTGGTGAAACCAGGGTAAAGGGCGCATATGCTTTTAAAACCTTATTGGACAAAGCAGGTACCGTTGCCCTGGGAACAGATTTTCCGGTAGAACAGGTAAGTCCGTTTCTTACTTTTTATGCTGCCGTAGCTCGAATGGATATAAGCGGATATCCTGAAGGTGGCTTTCAAATGAAAGACGCACTTACAAGGGAAGAAACCCTGAAAGGAATGACTATCTGGGCGGCGTATTCCAATTTTGAAGAAGACGAAAAGGGGAGTATAGAAACTGGAAAGATGGCCGATTTTGTGATCCTTAGTGATGACATCATGACTGTACCTATGGAGGCAATACCAGGCTTGCAGGCCGAACATGTTTATTTGAATGGGGAGATGAAAAAATAAACCAATAAATAATTAAAAACAAAAA
>NZ_CAMYKH010000076.1:0-810 GCF_947258935.1 uncultured Muriicola sp. | reverse complement strand
CATTACAAAAACAATAGGAACTGCAACTCTGGTAGTACCCCATCCCATTACCATGTGAACTCCATTGTCAACATCTTGAAAGGTGACGGAAAAGGCTTCCAAAGATTCGGAACCTGCAGATACATTTGCATTGACTCTGGCTACATCACCGGCTTTATCATAAAAATAAGAACCCCATTGGTTCAGATTCTTATTTAAAATTACTGTCCAGCCATTTTCTCCGGGAATAGTGAAAAGAGCATATGTCCCTGCATCAATTTTTTGCCCACCAATAGTGGCGCCTTTAAAAAAGGTGATCTCCGCGGCCTCATTGGCTCCGGTTCTCCAAACCTTGCCGGCAGGTGCTAATTCTTCCATAGACCGTCCTTTGAGTTGAGGTCGGCTATAAATTACACGGACAGCTTTGTCAGAATTTTTGTAATCTGTTGGATAGGATGCCATGTCCATAGGGCTTTTATCCATACCGCTAAATTCTTGAGCAGAAGCGGTGCTTGCAAATACCATGGTGCATACCATGAGTGTAAGGGTAAGTACATTTTTCATAAAGTTCATTTTTAAGTTTTTCAAATCTAAGCTCTTAAGGCTTCGAATATTTATAAAGAGTCGTTAAAATTTGGACTTCTTACAATTTGCACTAACTTTTTAATAATTTGGTTCTTTTTATTATAAATTATTATAAATAATAGAAATAAAATATCAAATAGGAATCTAAAACGGTATATGTGTTTTCTATTTAAAACCAAAGTATCATCTTTGTCAACATAAATTATAATCGATATTTAGGATGTGTGGAATTGTGTGTGCCTTTGA
>NZ_CAMYKH010000075.1 GCF_947258935.1 uncultured Muriicola sp. | reverse complement strand
TGGGGTAGCGGATCCCGGAGCCGATGTGGTAAGACTTGCACACGAAAAAGGAATTCAAGTAGTGCCATTGGTAGGACCTTCCTCAATTCTATTGGCTTTGATGGCGAGTGGCCTCAACGGCCAGAATTTTGCCTTTAACGGATACCTGCCTATAGAAGCTGGTGAACGAAAAAGAAGTTTAAAAATGCTGGAACGACTTTCTAAGGAAAAGAATCAAACCCAACTTTTTATAGAGACACCTTACCGGAATGATAAATTATTTCAGGATGTTACAAAACATCTTGCCCCAAGCACCCTTCTCTGTTTGGCGGTAGATATTACACTCCCAACAGAATTTATCAGAACAAAGACCGTGAGCGATTGGCGCAATGAAAGCCCTGATCTTCATAAAAGACCTGCCATCTTTCTGATCCTGGCATAAAAAAACCCCGAATATATCGGGGTTATATTATAGGTCTTCGTAAAGATTAAACTTTAGGATTCCTCCTGGCAATTATAGTGGAGACATCATAGCCTGAAAATAACTTCAGGTAGTGCGAGATACTCGTTCCATAAGCATCCGCTACGTCTAATTGCCCATATGAGTGTAAATATTTTCTAATATTTCCCGGTCCCGCAAGGTGTGCTGCTGCCAATATACCGGATTCGGAGATCTCAATACCACGTATTCGTTTACCAACAAACCTGCGAATGTCTTTTCTTAAGATCCATTTATTTCTAGCTAAATTGGTTCTAAAAACCTTTTCTTGTAATGTTGGATCGTTGAGGAATTTGGTGGCATTATAAACACCCATTAATTGAAGGGTACCTATACCGAACTGGTATTTTCCCAGATAGCCCAGCGTATTGATGGTAAAATAGTCGCCCTGAGATTCTTTAAAGGCAAGTGCCTCCTTAAAACCCACAAAGGAACTACCCACAAAGGGCGGTATCACCATGGAGGCAGGCATAATGATTCTGTCTTTGGGAAACAAAACCGGCGTAGGCTCTTTAACTCGCAATAATTCTGGAACTTGTACTAGCTTCTTGGGTGATGTTCCAAAACTTGCTAAAATTAAAATCATGATAAGAGGACAGATTACACTTATCCACTTTCTCATAGTTGTGTTTTCTTAAGACTTACTAACCGAATATGGTTTTGCTTAAATTTCACCCTACAAAGATATGGCAGCTTTTTTCGTACAGCCTTATGATTTGATAAGAATTATGACATTTTTAGGATTAACGGATCTTTTTAATCGATTAAGTGCCTATCTGTTAATATTTTGGCTGTTTATCCATCGGATGTATTGTTCTTTATTCCGGTTGTGTTGTTGGAGGTTTTTCGCAAACTTGTGATAGCCAAAATTTTCCACATTGGCTACAAAATAATAATAATCATGATCCTCCGCATTTAAAACCGCATCTATTGCAGAAATATCGGGCATGGTGATAGGTCCGGGAGGTAAACCGGCATATTTGTAGGTATTATATGGCGAATCGATTGTTAGGTCCTTGTATAGAACCCTTCGTATGATGGTGTCAAAATTGTTCAGTTTTTGCTTTAGGGCATAAATTACAGTAGGATCTGCTTGTAAAGGCATTCCTTTTTGCAAACGGTTAAGATATACCCCCGCTACCCTTGGCCGCTCGTCTATTTTTGCACTTTCTTTATGTACAATAGCTGCCAGCGATACAACCTGGTTAGGACTTAATCCTTTTGACCGTGCTTTCATCAGCCTTTCTTCATTCCAGAATCGTTTGTATTCTTTTGCCATTCGTTCCCTGAAATCAATTGCAGAAGAGTTCCAAAAGAATTCATAGCTATTTGGAATATAGATCCCCAGGCTTGTTTCAAGGCTTGTATCCTGTTCTTTTAAAAAAGTTTTGTCCTGAAAAGCGTTAATTAATGAAATACTATCCGCCTCAATTTGTTGTGCGACCCTCCCAGCCAGGGCTTCAAGTGATTCCTGATTATTAAAGGATACCTTAACCGGCATGTTTGAGCTGCGTAGCGTATTGACTATCTCATTATTGTTCATCCCTTTACGGAGAGCGTATTTACCTCCTTTTACGCGCTCACTGTATTGTTTCCGTTGTGCTACCGCCCGAAACGACTCATAATCCTGAAGTAATGGGGTTAGCAATTCCTCCAGATCTGCCATGTTGGCGTTTGAGGGGATATACACATAGGCCTCTTTATTTTGAAAAGCCGTATTTGATGAAAAAAATGCCGAATATACATAGTATACAAAGATCCCTCCTATGAGTAATCCTATTAGCAGGACAGTGAGAATAATTTTTCTTAGATACATGATGGGTTAAACTTTTGGAATAGGTATTCATTTTTAAATTGACCATCAGATCGCATCCATTCTTTCTTAATTCCCGTCTGTGAGAATCCTTTTTTCTTAAATAGATGAATGCTGGCCATGTTATCTTCCAGAACATTTGCATATACCTGCCTAACCTGGAGTGAAGTAAAGGCAAATGAGGTGACAAGATCTATTGCTTCAGCACCAACACCCTGATTTCTGTTCTTTTGTTTTAATATCACAATACCAAGACCAATTCGTTGATTTTTGGGATCAAAGTCGAACAGATCTATAAGTCCCATTAAGGTCCCTTTCTTATCACATATTGCCAATCTAAGCTGCTTTACTTCATAAATATCTCTATGAGCATTTTCCAAATATCGCTTTAAAATATGTTTGGAATAAGGAGTTTGAGTTCCACTTATTTCCCACAGTCCTGTGTCATTTTCCAGGGCATATAGAAATTCGAGGTCTTCCGGTTCCAGGGCACGAAGTACTACATTCTTTCCTATGAGATCTACCATTCTACCGTACCTTTATAAACAAATGTTGCGGGTCCTTCTAAAAAGACATCCTTATATCCCTTCTGACCCGCAGTAAAACGAACGCTAAGATTTCCTCCCTTTGTCCTTATAGTAATCTCTGTGCTTTCTGTCTTTTCGGCATAATGCATAGCCAAAGCCACAGCTGTTACCCCTGTACCGCAAGAATAAGTCTCGTCCTCTACCCCGCGCTCATAGGTCCTTACCATGAATGTATCCGGGGAGAGTTGCTCCACAAAATTGATATTACTCCCTTTTTCACCATATACTCCAAAGCGTAGTCGTCTTCCTTCTTTCACAACCTCAAAATTATTCAGGTCATTTACCAGTTGTACATGGTGCGGAGAACCTGTATTGAGAAAAAAGGCCTTCTTTTTTTTATTGATCTTGGATACATCAGACATCTTTAATGACACCTGTTCTCCCGCAATGGTGGCTTCATGTAATCCGTCACTTGCCATAAAGTGTACTTTTCCCTCAACAAGTCCGAGTGAATTCGCAAAGGCTACCAAGCATCGTCCTCCGTTTCCGCACATGGATCCCAGATTTCCATCAGAATTAAAATAGACCATGTTAAAATCGGACGAACTATCATCTTCAAGCAAGAGTAACCCATCTGCACCAATACCAAAACGACGATCGCATAAACGAGCTACCAAATTGGTGTCATCTTTGGGGAATTGAAGGTCTCTGTTATCCAGGATGATAAAATCATTTCCTGTTCCCTGGTATTTGTGAAAATGTAGTTCCATAGCAAAAACAAGGTACAAAGATAGGACATTATTTAAGGTAAATTTAGCAGTTAAAAAGGAGTTAAAGGAAAATGAGTTCCAGTCTAAATTTTTAATTTTAAAGAAATTTTAAACTGTTTATCAAATGAAAAGAATTGCAAGTTTACTGATGGTAGCCATTTTTGGAGGTGCTATCACTTTAGGAGGCTATATGCTATTTATAGAGAATTCTAAACCTGTGTTTACTTATACAGGTAATGATGTCCCAATTTTCCAAACAAGCAACACGTCTAATACAATATCAGGATATGGCGTTGATGAAGCCGACTTCACATTGGCTGCTGAAAAAACAGTAAATGCTGTGGTGCACGTGAAAAATATGACCTTGAGTTCAAAACCATCAAGTATCCTTGACTTTTTTTATGGATCTGGGGGCAGACAAGTCCCACAAATTGGAACGGGTTCTGGTGTTATAATTTCGCCAGATGGCTATATAGTTACCAATAATCATGTTATTGCAAAGGCTAGTGAGCTAAAGGTTACATTAAATAATAACAAGACGTACGATGCAGAACTAATTGGATCAGACCCTAATACAGATATTGCCTTGATAAAGATAGATGCGGACAGGTCATTGCCATATCTGGCATTTGGGGATTCGGACAATACCAGGATAGGGGAATGGGTGTTGGCGGTTGGGAATCCTTTTAATCTTACTTCTACCGTTACGGCAGGTATTGTTAGTGCCAAGGCAAGAGCACTTGGAGGTGTGGACCAATCTTTTATACAAACAGATGCAGCAGTCAACCCTGGAAACAGCGGTGGGGCGCTTGTCAATACAAGCGGGGATCTCATTGGGATCAATACGGCCATTACATCCCAAACAGGATCTTATGTTGGCTATTCTTTTGCCGTACCCAGCAACATTGCAAAAAAGGTCGTGGAAGACATTTTGGAATTTGGGAATGTTCAGAAAGGATTACTAGGAATTACTGCTCCGGGTCTTAGAACACCTTACGCCATAGAGAATGGTATTAACGAAATTGAAGGGGTCTATGTGGATGGGATCGAAGAAGGGTCTGGTGCAGATGATGCTCAATTAATGAGAGGAGATATCATTAAACAAGTAGATGAAATAAGAGTACGAAAATTTGCAGATCTCACAGGATATCTTTCTACCAAACGGCCGGGTGACATTGTTCAGGTAACCATAGAGAGAGATGGAGATGCTTTAGAAGTGCCGATTACCCTAAAAAAATTACAAAGCTTGGAATTACCAGGTATGGGCTTGGAAGTAAAAAATCTCTCTGAAAAAGATAAAAAACTTTACAAATCCGAAAAGGGCGTTAAGGTTACGGGAGTGCCAGAAACTTATCGGGAATACGACTTGGAAGGAAAAGTTATACTAGAAGTGAATGGCGAAACAATTGATGATATTCAAGAAGCCAGGTTCCTTTTCGGAAGAATAACTAGAAATAGCAAGACCTTATTTACCATCATAAATAAAGATGGTGAACGGATTAGATATATTTTTCAATAGCAAATTGTTGTTTGAAATCAAAGCGCACCAAAAATGGTGCGCTTTTTTAATACGAAATGATTGTGCGAAAACGTTTGAAATATATAATTTTGCGGCAATTTCAAACAACAACCTACATGAACAAGATCTCATCCTACGAAAAAGAACTGGCCTTCCAGGCAGACAGAAGAAAAGCAACCACAGAATTCATAAAGATCATTAGCGATCTCTGGTATGACAGGGCTATTGAAGTGGTACTATTTAAAAATCAGATCATTGATAAACCTGTAAGTGAGATCATCAATTTACATGAATATGCCGGGGAATTTGTTCAAAAACCAATTTCGATTTTTGATTCTGTAGAGATCTTAATAGCTATAAACGATCTAAAACTTCCGCCATCAAAGTTAGACATAGGTAAACTGACCTACGAGTACCATTCTGAGGATGAGACTAACTATAGAAATGTAAAAGCCTTTGTAGTAGATAAGCTAAAAGATGCAAATAAGAGCAAAGAGATAGAACCCAAAGACGTAATCTTATATGGTTTTGGTAGAATAGGCAGACTGCTCGCCAGGGAATTGATGGCCAAAACAGGCAAAGGCAACCAAATGAGATTAAGGGCTATTGTAACCAGAGGATCGCTCACGTCAGAGATCCTTGAAAAAAGGGCTATGCTTTTGCGAACAGATTCTGTTCACGGTCAGTTTAGCGGAACTGTTGAGTCTGATTTTAAAAATAAAGCCTTACTAATCAATGGCACAACGGTACATATGATAACAGCTAATGCACCTGAAGACGTAGATTATACAAAGTTTGGCATTCAAAATGCCCTGGTAATAGACAATACAGGAGCTTATAGAGATACTAAATCACTTTCACGGCATTTGAATGCCAAAGGGGTAATCAAAGTACTCCTCACAGCTCCGGGAAAAGATATCCCTAATATTGTACATGGGGTTAATCAGAACGAATTTAATCCGGACACCACTAAAATTTATTCTGCGGCTTCATGCACAACCAACGCAATTACGCCAATTTTAAAGGTGGTTGAGGATTCACTAGGTATAATAAAAGGACATATAGAAACCATACATGCATATACAAATGATCAAAATCTTGTAGATAATATGCATGGGAAGTACCGTCGGGGCAGAGCTGCAGCACTAAATATGGTCATAACTGAGACCGGTGCCGGCAAGGCAGTTGCAAAGGCATTGCCTGCGTTGGAAGGTAAACTTACTTCTAATGCCATAAGAGTTCCTGTACCTAATGGTTCTTTGGCAATATTGAACCTGGAAGTTAAAAATACTACCTCCAAAGATGGTATAAATACTATTGTCAAGAAATACGCTCTTGAAGGAGATCTTGTTGAGCAAATCAAATATTCTTTGAGCAATGAACTGGTATCCACAGATATTATTGGTACATCTGCCCCTGCCATATATGACAGTATGGCTACCATTGTGTCTCCCGATGGTAAAAATATAGTTCTATATGTTTGGTATGACAATGAATATGGGTATGCCCACCAGGTGATCCGCTTAGCCAAATATATTGCCAAAGTGAGGCGTTTTACTTATTATTAATCGCTTCCTTGTGATCCAATAGAAGTTTAAGTACGTACATTAGAATAAGAGGCCATGTATGTGGATTTTTTTTTCGTAATTGCTAATATTGAAGTACTTTAGCTTTTCCTAAATCATTATTAATACTAAGAACAATCTAGAATGGGGTATTTTAGAAATCTATTTATTGCACTAGCTATTTTTTGCAGTGCACTTTCCTTTGCTCAAACCGATGCTACCGCTGAAGAACCTTCCTTAGATGGGGGGTCTATTAGCTCACAATTTGATTATATCTACCAGAAATCTGGGAATTACCGGGCAGATGGAAAGCGTTATGAAGTAGTTCGGACGCTTAGCCTGGATAAGTTGCGACAAAATGTAATCGATACCATTAATGTAGCAAATAAGAAAGCAGCACAATTACAGGGTGTCATCAAAACTCAGGAAAGCAGCATTGCTTCCCTAAACCAAAAATTATCAGAAACAACCAAGAATCTGTCTTCGGTAACGGATGAAAAAGATAGCATGTCACTTCTTGGAGCTCAGGTATCTAAGACAACCTATAATATTATTTTATGGACCGTTATATTTGGGCTGTTACTATTATTGTTTATTTTCAAATTTAGACAGAGCAACGTTCTTACGCAGGAGGCGAAGGGCAATCTGGCCGATCTTGAATCCGAATATGAAGATCACAGAAGAAGGGCCCTGGAGCGAGAACAACGTATTAGCAGGCAGCTGCAAGACGAGATAAATAAATATCGTAAATCAAAATAGTAAAAAGCTCCGCAAGGGGCTTTTTTATTGGAATTATGGCTGTTACAATCATTCGGGCACGAGCTGAACATATTCCTGCATTGGCACCCTTACTGGATGCCTACAGGGTATTCTATAAACAAGATTCTGATATTAAGGCAGCTACCCAATTTTTGAAAGATCGATTCCAAAAAAACGAATCTGTTTTGTTTCTAAGTCTAAATGATGAGGAACCAACCGGATTTGTACAATTGTTTCCCAGTTTTTCTACTGTTTCCTTACGCCCTATTTTTATTTTAAATGATCTCTACGTAGTGAAAACTCATAGAAAAATGGGGATAGGAGAAGCCCTGTTGCGCACTTCTCAGGAATACTGCCAAATAAAAGGCTTTAAAGGATTGGCTCTGGAAACCGCCATCGATAATCGGGCAAAAGCATTATACGAGCGAATGGGATGGGAAAAAGATGTTCATTGTTTTCATTACTTTTGGACAGCAATCTAAGAGATATTCCAACTACTAATATTTGATTTTGATATGCGTATTGATATTATCACTGTTGTTCCCGATATTTTAAAAAGCCCGTTTGAGGCCTCCATTCTAAAAAGGGCTATTGAAAAGGAGCTTGTAGAAGTTCATATTCATAATTTGAGGGACTTTTCCCTGGGAAATTACAATCAGGTAGATGATTATCAATTTGGTGGTGGTGCGGGTATGGTGCTAATGATCGAACCCATAGATAAATGCATTCAGAAACTAAGGTTGGAAAGAGAGTATGATGAGATCATTTACCTAAGTCCCGATGGGAAGACCCTTAATCAAAAAATGGCTAATTCCTTGTCGTTATTAAAGAATATCATTTTGCTTTGCGGGCATTATAAAGGAGTGGATCAGCGTGTACGAGATACCCTTATCACTAGGGAAATCTCCATAGGGGATTATGTTCTATCTGGAGGAGAGCTTGGTGCTGCTGTCCTCTGCGATGCTATCATAAGACTTCTTCCGGGTGTCCTAAATGATGAAACCTCGGCCTTAACAGATACATTTCAGGATAATTTACTGGCGCCCCCGGTATATACAAGACCCAGAGAGTATAAAGGACTAGCAGTACCGGAAGTTCTCTTGGGTGGGAATTTTAAGGCCATAGAAGACTGGCGAGAAGAACAAGCCTTTACCAGAACACAAAAACTCCGTCCCGATCTTCTTGAATAAATCATTGCTCTTTGAATAGTAAAAAAATGGAGCAAAATCCTTGTAAGTATTAATTTATCAACTATTTTTGCAGTCGGTAAAATCAACCTCTGACGAAATTCGTGAACGTTGACTTTATAAAACTATAAATCGATTATTTAGATGGAATCCTTAATAAAATTTGTTCAAGACGAATTTGTTCCAAAGAAAGACTTTCCAGAATTCTCTGCAGGAGATACAATTACAGTATACTATGAGATCAAGGAGGGTGAAAAGACACGTACTCAGTTTTTTAGAGGCGTAGTTATTCAACGAAGAGGTACAGGTGCTTTAGAGACCTTTACAATTCGCAAAATGTCTGGTACCATTGGGGTGGAGAGAATCTTCCCGATCAACATGCCTGCTCTTCAAAAAGTTGAGATCAACAAAAAAGGAAAAGTTAGAAGAGCAAGAATCTTCTACTTTAGAGGTCTTACCGGGAAAAAAGCCCGTATCAAGGAGATCAGATCCTAAGTTACAACCATATAATTTAAAGAACCCTAACGTAACCGTTAGGGTTTTTTTATGGCCTCATTGTAAAGGCAAATCAAATATTCTAAGATCAGGTGTTTTGCTCTTCAAAAGCCACGATGGTCTTTTTGATGATTAAAACACAATCTAGCAGTTGATCTTCAGTCATTATCAATGGAGGGGCAAATCTGATTATATTACCATGAGTTGGTTTAGCTAACAAACCATTTTCCTTGAGGGCCATACAAATGTCCCATGCCGTTGAGCTGTCTTCAGAATCATTGATCACAATGGCATTCAACAATCCTTTTCCTCGCACTAATTGAACAAGAGGTGATTCTTTAGCCAGTTTCGCCATTTCCTTGCGAAAGAGCTTACCAAGATAATCCGCATTTTCAGCCAGGGATTCATCCCTAACTACTTCCAGGGCGGCCATTGCAACCGCACAAGCTAATGGGTTTCCACCAAAGGTAGATCCATGGTTTCCAGGACGAATTACTTCCATAATATCGTTATTCGCTAAAACGGCAGATACAGGAAAGACACCTCCTGAGATAGCTTTGCCTAAAATCAATACATCTGGTTTTACATCTGGTGTTCCACTACAATTCTTATCTGCACACGTACAGTTTCCACAACTTGCCAAAAGTCTGCCAGTACGAGCAATACCGGTTTGAACCTCGTCTGCGACAAAAAGGACGTTCTTCGACTTACATAAAGCAAATGCCTCTTCCAGATATTTTTCATCAGGAACATAAACCCCTGCCTCCCCTTGTATGGGCTCTACCAGAAAAGCGGCAACATTAGGGTCTTCCAGAACTTCCCGCAGGGCATCCAGATCATTGTATCTAATAGAAGTGATTCCCGGAGTGAAGGGACCGAAATTCTCTGTCGCAACCGGATCATTAGATGCAGAAATTATTGAAATAGTTCTTCCATGAAAATTATTTTGGCATACTACAATACGGGCTTTGTTAGTAGGGATCCCTTTTTTCTCATAGCCCCATTTTCGTGCCAATTTCATAGCAGTTTCAACAGCTTCAGCTCCTGTATTCATTGGTAATACCTTATCATAACCAAAATAGGAGGTTAGATACTGCTCGTAGACACCTAGCATGTCATTGTAAAAAGCGCGAGAAGTTAGTGTAAGTTTTTCGGCCTGTGCCTTTAATGCGTCAATGATCTTTGGATGACAATGTCCCTGATTGACGGCTGAATAGGCCGACAAAAAATCATAATACTTCTTCCCCTCTACATCCCAAACAAATACGCCTTCGCCTCTACTCAGTACTACTGGTAATGGATGATAGTTTTGGGCACCAAATTGTTCCTCTAGAGCAATTGCCTCTTTAGAACTTCTTTTTTCTAAGACAGACATTTTAAAATCAATTTAAGTAAAACTATATCAATTCCTTCTTCGGGAGAGAAATCATCCAATGCAGTGTTACAAAATTACAAATAATTAAGAGTTCAAAAAAAATTATAACAGCCTAAAAAAAAGCACCTTATGCCCTTCTTTTAAGAGGAAAACTTAAAATTGATTACTATCACCCTCCCCTATCTGTAAAAAGATTTTACCTTTGCCCATGCGCAAAAAAAATACAAGGCAGATCTTCGAAAATGTAGCGGTGGTAGATGCCGGTACAAAAGGAAAAGCAATCGCCAAAGCCCCTGACGGAAGGGTCATATTCTTGCAAAACGCCGTCCCCGGAGATGTAGTTACTGTTCAAACTACAAAAAAAAGAAAAGCTTATTTTGAAGGCATTGTCACCCAAATTCATGAATATTCTGACAAGAGAACGTCGCCCCATTGTCAACACTTTGGACTTTGCGGTGGGTGCAAATGGCAAAATATGTCCTATGATCATCAATTATATTACAAACAACGTGAGGTTGAAAACAATCTAAAGCGCATTGGGCATCTAGACATTCCTGAATTATTACCAATAAAAGGTGCTAAAGAGCAATATTTTTACAGAAATAAGATGGAGTTCTCTTTTTCTGATACCCGATGGCTTTATCCGGAGGAATTAAAGCAAGAAGAACCAATTAAGGATAAGAATGCGCTGGGGTTGCATATACCTGGGATGTGGGATAAGGTTTTGGACCTTAAAGAATGTCATTTACAGGCCGATCCTTCGAATGCTATTCGATTGGAAATAAAACGCTTTGCAACAGACCGGCGGATGCCATTCTTCAATCCAAGGAGTCAGCAAGGGCTACTCAGGACCCTTATGATACGTACAGCAACTACAGGAGAGTTGATGGTGTTGATCCAATTTGCAAAAGAAGACAAATCATCCATAGAATTGATCCTTGATCATATACAAAAAACATTTCCCGAGATCACTTCGCTGCTCTATGTGATCAACCAAAAACAGAATGACACCTTGTATGATCAGGATATTATTTGCTATCATGGCACGGATCATATATTGGAAGAAATGGAAGGATTGAAATTCAAGATAGATGCAAAATCCTTTTACCAAACGAATTCGGCCCAAGCTTATGAGCTTTATAAGGTGGTCCGAGATTTTGCCAATCTTAAGGGAGAAGAACTGGTTTTTGATCTGTATACCGGCACAGGGACCATTGCCCAGTTTATCGCAAAAAAAGCAAATAAAGTAATTGGTATAGAAGTAGTGCCAGAAGCAATAGAAGCGGCATTGACCAATGCAGAAGCTAACGGCATAACAAATACAGAATTTATTGTTGGGGATATGAAAAGCGTTCTGAATGATGCCATTACCACCAAATACGGCGTGCCCGATGTGCTGATCACAGACCCGCCAAGAGATGGAATGCATAAAGATGTAGTGGAACAGCTACTTAAAATGGCGCCTGATCGTATTGTATATGTTAGCTGTAACAGCGCTACTCAAGCACGCGATCTTAGTCTGTTAAAGGAGGCATACAAGATCCTAAAGGTACAGCCGGTAGATATGTTTCCTCAAACCCATCACGTAGAAAATGTCGTACTTTTGGAAAAACGAAATGCATAGAATGAGTTTTAAGTTCCGGAGACCACGTCTATCCATATCTGGATTTAGACCAAGCAGTATAGGTTTGATCTTATTTGTTGGTTTTCTTGCCATCACCTCTTGCGAAAAAGATGATATCTGTGTAGACGGAGATACTCCTTTGTTGATCTTCCGATTTTATGATGCTGCAGACAGCACTACTCTTAAATCCGTATCAGCGCTAAGAATAGTAGGTATTGGCAATGGTGAACCTGTGGACACATTTACGGATAGAAGCTCAACAGACTCTGTGGCCGTTCCTTTAAGGATCAATGAACTTAGTACTCAGTTTCAAATCATCCTGAATTCGGATGGGGATGAAAACGCAGAAACAGGCAACATAGATACCTTACAATTCAACTATGAAACCAATGAAGTTTTTATCTCAAGAGCCTGTGGTTTTGTAGCCAATTTTGAAATAGAAACAGATACTTTGACCATTGATACAGACAATTGGATACAAGGTATAGAAATTTCCAATCCTTCTGTAACATCACAAGACAGCACCCATGTTAAGATATTTCATTAGTATTTTACTATTTTCTGGGCTGTTCACTGTGACAGCTCAGTCAAAGCCTATTGATTTGAAACCAAAGGACACTATTAGCTACAATCAACCTTATGGTATCAGAGCGGGAATTGATCTCAGCAGGCCAGCATTATCTTTCTTTAATTCGGATTACACCGGACTTGAAATTGTAGCAGATTATCGTTTAACTCAGAGTCTTTATTTAGCGGGAGAATTGGGTAATGAGAAAAAGACCGGTCAGGAGGAGCTGGCCAATTTAGATATTGGTGATACAACACCCCTCTATAATTTTACTACCTCCGGAAGTTATATTAAGCTTGGAGTAGACTACAATACCTATGAAAACTGGTATGGCATGAACAATTCTATCTTTATTGGAGGTAGGTATGCGTTTAGCACCTTTAGCCAGACTATTAATGATTCCTTTATATATGATAGTAACCGATATTGGAATCCGGATCAATTTGCCAATGGTACGCTAAATAATGTTGAATATGGAGGTCTTTCTGCAAGTTGGCTAGAATTTCTCGTCGGAATTAAGGCAGAGCTCTTTGCCAATATATATCTTGGTGCAAGTGTCAGGATAGGGTTTTTGGTAAGCAATTCAGAAGATGATAACTTTCCTAATCTATGGATCCCCGGATTCAATAAAGTAACCGATGGCAGTAATTTTGGGGTAGGATATAATTACAGTATTACGTATTTGGTGCCCCTCTATAAAAAGGCCAAGAAAGTAAAACCAATTGCTACTTCTGTGGATTAGTACTAAAAAGTTAAAAGTGCAGATTCTTTTGTACAGTTCAACCTCTTTACGTAGTTATGCCTCGCTTTTTTGATTAAACTTAGCTTTCTTACTCCCTTCGTACATTACGTATTTAACTAACTTCGATTCTAAATGGCTGTTAAAGACCTTTATTTTCCTGGAAGGTCTTAAGCCTACAAATTTTAGCGCTTCCAAATTAGAGGTAATGAACCAGGCATCTGTCCCCGGGTATTGCCTTTTCAGCGTATTTCCGATGGCGGCATAAAATTCCTCCATTTCGATATTTAAACGTTCCCCATAAGGAGGATTAAATACCATATGCAGATGATTCTTGGTGAATTTCTCCGATTCAAAGAAGTTTTTCTGTTCTACCTGAATATATTCCGTGAGATTGGCATTTTCCACATTATCCTTAGCTTTTTGGACGGCCGATGGTGCTTTGTCATAGCCAACTATCTTATAATGAAATTCCCGGGTCTTGTTCAGGCTGCTATTAAGCACTTTTTGATACAGTTCTTCCTCAAAATCGGGCCACTTTTCGAATGCAAATCCCTTTCTATTAATGTTAGCCGGTATATTGCAGGCGATCATCGCAGCTTCGGTTAACATGGTGCCACTTCCGCACATAGGATCGAGAAAATCGCATTGGCCATCCCAACCACTATGTAATAAAAGTCCGGCGGCGAGCACCTCATTTATAGGAGCTATATTGGTTGCCGTTCTATATCCTCTATGGTGTAAGGAGGCTCCGGAACTATCGAGAGCCACGTTACACAGATCTTTCTGGATATGGATATTGATTCGCATATCTGGCGTTTTAATATCCACATCGGGTCTTTTGCCCTCTAGATCCCTAAATTTATCAACTATGGCATCCTTTGTCTTTTGTGAAACGTATAAGGCATGGGTGAAGTTCTCCGAATTTACGGTGGCATCAATAGCGAAGGTAGTGTCAACGGAAAGGTAAGGGCTCCAATCCATGGCGTAGATCTTTTTATACAGATCGTGTTCATCGCGTACATGAAAAGAAGTGATTGGTTTAATGATCTTGATGGCAGTGCGAAGGCAAAGATTGGCCTTGTACATAAAGCCGGTATCTCCCTCGAACGTAACATTACGAACCCCGGTCTGAACATTTATAGCCCCCAAATTGCGTAATTCCTTAGCCAACAGCTCTTCAAACCCATAAAGGGTCTTTGCCACCATCTTAAAATTATTCCCCATTTCTTTTCTAGTCTAGAGGCAAAAATACGTTAATTTTGGGCCTTATAAGAATTTGGTCACCATTTGGTAACCCCTTGTGCATGCGATATTTATTTCTAATTCTTGCGGTACTTTTAAGCTTCGGTTTTGTAGCCATCGTTAAACCCAAAAAAACACTTGGGCTGCAACTCTTGCTGGCCTTTAGTGGGGCATTTCTACTGGCTTTAACCATCTTTGACCTTCTTCCCGAAGCATATAATGCCTCAGACCCACGATCTATGGGGATCTTTATCATGATTGGGATCTTACTGCAGATCTTTCTGGAATTCTTTTCTAAAGGCGCAGAACACGGGCATGTGCATTGGGATGATCAGAAAAAAGTATTTCCCTGGCTATTATTCATTAGTCTTTGCATCCATTCTTTTATGGAAGGCCTCCCTTTAACAAGCACAAACCCTATCCTTTATGGTATCTTAATCCATAAGATCCCTATAGCTCTTATACTGAGTATGTTTTTATTAAATTCAAATTTGAAGACATCCTCTGCAGTGGTCTTTATCCTTATTTTTTCCTTGATGACCCCTTTTGGAAGTTTTTTGGCAAACCATATGGAATTTATTACAACCTACAAGGCGCCAATTACGGCAATTGTCATTGGGATTTTACTGCATATTTCCTCTGTGATCCTCTTTGAAAGTTCTCAGGGGCATACTTTTAATTTGAGAAAATTGATAGTGATATTTTTAGGGATTGTAATGGCCTATTTTATCTAGATGTTCAGCAAAAAAGAATCCAAGCAATTAAGGGAGCAATTCTGGATCTCCTTTGGAAAATCGTTTCCTAGAAAATGGATCTTGTATAATACTAAGATCAAAGGTTTATCTCTCAAATTTCATTTTGATCTGCAACAAGCCATGGTATCTATGGATCTTGAGGACCTTCCTGATGAGAAACGAGCAGAATTATGGGATAAATTATATGCGCTTAGGGCCATTATTTCTGGTGAATATTTGCCCGATGTATTATTTGATAAATCCTGTATCCTGGAGAACAATAAAGAAATAGCAAGGATGTATGTCCAAAAAGAGAATGTCTCCATTCACAATAAGAATACATGGGCAGAGACCATGATCTTCCTAAAAGAAAAGATGGTACTCATGGAGGCCTTTTTTATTGAATACAAGGATTTTTTAAACCTCTAGATAACATCTGTATAAATAAGGAGCCAATGGCTACAGGCGCCTCCCAAGACAAAAATGTGCCAGATAAGGTGGTTGTATGGGATCTTGCGTACTGCATAGAAGATGGTTCCCAGGGTATAAAATGCACCACCCAGGAAAAATAAGGTAATCCCGATAGTTGATAAATGATTCCACAGGAATATAAAATCGAATACTATGAGCCATCCCATGATCAGATATAACATGAGGGATAGGTATTCAAACTTTCCTGTATAAAAGATCTTGAACAGGCTACCGGCCAATGCTACTCCCCAGACTATAAAGAATAAAGGTATTCCCTTGGATCCATGTAAAGTGATCAGGGCTACTGGTGTATAGGTCCCTGCGATCAAAAAATAAATGCTGATATGATCGAGGATGCGAAGTCTTTGTTTCATTCTAGGATCATCTACGCTGTGATACAAAGTAGAAGCCGTAAAAAGAAGGATGATAGAAAAACTATATACCAGAATACTGATTGTAGCCCAGTTCATTGCAGGATCGTGCTTTTTATATAAGACCACTAGTCCTAAAACTCCTAAGACGATCCCAATTCCATGAGAAAGTGCATGAAGTCTTTCTTCTTTATGGTAGGGTGTTAATTTATTCATTGATGATAATGAGAGATAAGCGTATTATATTCTTTTTAGACGATGGTTTAAAGATAGTATAAAACAAAAAAAGCACTCATTATACAATGAGTGCTTTTAAAAAAGGCGGCGACCTACTCTTCCACCTGGTGTGGCAGTACCATCGGCGCTGACGGGCTTAACTTCCCTGTTCGGAATGGAGAG
>NZ_CAMYKH010000074.1 GCF_947258935.1 uncultured Muriicola sp. | reverse complement strand
CAGGGTTGTGTATTCCCTTACTCTTATCCTCAAGAGCAGTCATAAAGTTCCAGGCTGCTTGTGCTTCCGCGGTAGTGAAGATCCCTGTTTTGGATCTACCATTTACGATGATGCCCACAACAGGAACACCATTACCTATAGGATTGCCATCAACATCGTACATTGGATCGCCTTCTGCATCTTCCATATATTCTTCTCCTACTACATTTGTCAGAAGAATTTCTAGTGCTTCAAAGTCGGTTGTAAAGCCACCAATTTCGTCTGGTGCTCCATTTGGATGACAGGCTATACAAGATTCTTCTGAAGGATTCCAGGAATGGAGACCCTCGTTGATATCTGTAGATTCTGCCATATGGCAGGCTACACAGGAAGAGCCTGTTCTGTGAGTAGCAGTCCCAACACCGGGATATCCTTCGGAACCTGGGAGATTAGCACCCATAATACCCTCCAGCATGGTGGATTGTGGACCATGGTGAGGCCCAAAACGAGTACTTGTAATTACATACTTTCCTGTACCATTCTCGGCTGGAATAACATAACTATTCCGTGGTTGGTGGCAGGTGATACAGTTGTTACTGGCACCGCCAAAATCGATCACCGTACTTTCATCTATAACCAATGTTACGGGATCTATATTTCTCAAGGCATAATCAAAACCATCATTTTCAAAATCGAATGTACTATGCTTATCGTGGCAGGTTGTGCAATTAAATCTTGAAGGACTGGCATAACCAGCTGTATCCACGGCGCCTAAATTCAGATAATCGATATATCCTTCTTCGGAGTGGCATTGTGCACAATCTGCCCGTCCAGCTGCGAAGCTGACAAAACCGGTGTTGTGCAATGCTACCTCCCAGGATGCTAAGAGTGGTTCTCTTGTAGTATTGGAGTGGCAGGTTACGCAAGATGCAGTACCATCAACTCCGTCTATTCCATTAATACCATCTGCCCCAGCTGGTCCCGCTATAGCTTCCGGGATTTCAAGATCACTGGTACATTGGATAAATAAAAAGCCTGACGCGACGATCATCAGGATGCGAAGAATGTTTAAATTTTTCATGTGGTTGCCAATTTTATTTCAAAATATAATAGGCTAAAAATAGCCCGACTAAGCTGAGATTAAAATGACTTTTATCATGTTTTAAATAAATGTTAAAAGTTCAGTAGAAATCTTAAAATTATGTTAAGATAAAAATATTTTTTATAATCAATGAATTCTTTAAAAGGTGGGCGAAAGCTTGCAGGAATCCAAGAAACTTTGCTATTTTTGCCCTCTCATTTCCGGGATGTGGCGTCCCGTCCCGATAGCTATCGGGATCGGGAGTAGCGTATCACGCCGCCGGCGTGATGGGCGCCGAGATATGAAATATGTTGTTTATATATTGTTGAGCGAAAAATTGGGAACCTATTATACAGGGTTAACTAATAATTTGGTGAAGCGCATTGCAACGCATAACCAGGGAGGTAAAAAATACACTACTAAAGGTATTCCTTGGAAAGTAGTAAAGACATATGACTGTAAAGATCGTTCTGAAGCAGTTCGATTGGAACAAAAAATAAAAAAACGAGGAATAAAAAGGTATCTGGAAGAAAATTAAATAATCGGGATGTGGCGTCCCGATAGCTATCGGGAGTAGCGTATCACGCCGCCGGCGTGATGGTCGCTTGATAAAACAAATAAATGAAGGATATTTACTGATAGATTGAAATAATCGGGATGTGGCGCAGTCTGGTAGCGTACACGGCTGGGGGCCGTGTGGTCGCAGGTTCAAATCCTGTCATCCCGACAAACTAAAGCATATAAGGTTTCTGTAGAAAGTTTACTTTCTTAAAGAAACCTTTTGCTTTAGATAGAATTAAAGCTTTGCTTTAATTTGCAACATATGCGATGTAATTAGGATTCTACAAATCCTGATTAGTCGGTAATAGGTTTTAGATTAAAAAAATAGAAACGCGATAGCGTTTACTTTTTCATTTACCAGGAGGGTTTATTAGGATTCTGCAAATCCTTCCCCACAAAAAAAGCCAAGCAAATTGCTTGGCTTTTTTTCTATTAAGTGCTTCTTTATGTGATACTTAAATAACCGTACCACTTGGGATCACCGATCCTTTCTTAAGTACTACAATACCATCTCTTACCACATAGGTATCCGTTTCTGTATCTTCCAAATGCGGCCCGCCTTTAATGGTGACATCATCCCCAACTCTGCAGTTCTTATCAACAATGACGTTCTCAATGGTACATCGCTCTCCTATACCCATTAATATTTGGATATTGAATTTTTCTATTTCCTCGAGAGTTTCGTAATAATCACTACCCATTACATAGGTGTTGAGAATTGTAGAATCTTTCCCGATCCTGGCCCGGATACCGATCACCGATCTTTCAATACTCGCAGCGTGAATAATACAACCATCGGCAATGACAGCTTTGACCATTTTGGTGCCACTTATTTTTGTGGTTGGTAACATTCTGGCCCTACTGAAAATACGATTGTTCTTATCGTACAAATTAAATTTTGGAATGTCATCACTCAGGCCCAAATTGGCCTCGAAGAACGAGGTAATATTTCCAATATCTGTCCAGTATCCTTCAAAAGGATAGCTCATGGTCTTGTGCTTATGTATGCTCTGAGGAATTATTTCCTTGCCGAAATCAACCGTATTAGGATCGTTCATCAGGTCTATCAGCAGATCTTTGTTAAAAATGTAAATACCCATGGAAGCCAGATAATGCCTACCCTGGCCTTTCATTTCATCACTTACTTCCGAGGTCCAATCCGGTAAAAGCTCTGTGGCTGGTTTCTCTATGAACGAAGTTATTTTATTATCAGGATCCGATTTTAAAATGCCAAAGGCCGGAGCATCGTTCGCATGCACCGGAATGGTCCCAACGGTAATTTTTGCGCCGCTATTGATATGTGCTTCCAGCATCAGATTATAATCCATTTGGTAGAGCTGGTCTCCAGATAAAATTAAGGCGTATTCAAATTCATGCCTTAGGAAATGATGCATGCATTGCCTTACGGCATCTGCCGTTCCCTGAAACCATTTGGTATTACCCAAGGTTTGTTCTGCGGCAAGAACATCTACGAATGCCGAACTAAAAAAACTAAAATGATAGGTGTTCTTTATATGCTTATTAAGCGAGGCAGAATTAAATTGCGTCAAAACATACATTCGCTTGATCTCGGAATTGATACAATTAGAAATTGGGATATCTACTAACCGAAATTTTCCGGCAATTGGCACAGCCGGCTTAGACCGTTTTTCGGTCAATGGATATAGTCGTGATCCCTGTCCGCCACCCAGTATTATTGCCAGCGTTTTAGTATTAACCATTTTTATTTAATTAAAGATTCATATAAGGTTTCCACTTGTTTAGCGATAGCCTCCCAATCAAAAGTTTCTTCTACCCGCTTCCTTCCGTTGATCGCCATTGATCTTCGCAAGTCATCGTTTTTTACAAGCGAATTGATGCCCTCGGCCAGGTCCCTTGAAAATTTATCAGGATCCACCGGTTCGAACGGGGCCGTTGTTTGCTGTTCTAAAGGCACTAAAATGCCCGTCTTCCCATCAACTACTACTTCTTTAATTCCCCCAACTGCACTTGCAACCACGGCTGTTTCGCAGGCCATGGCTTCAATATTGATGATGCCAAAAGGTTCGTATATGGAAGGGCAACAAAAAACATCGGCATGGGAATACAGTTGGATGACCGATTTTTTATCGAGCATCTTATCGATCCAGATCACATTCTTCCTTGTCCTGGTAACAGCTTGTACACTTTCTTCCATTTCCCGTGCTATTTCCTTGGTATCGGGAGCGCCAGCACATAATACGATCTGTGTATCCGGATCTATATATTTTATGGCATTCACCAGATGAATGATCCCTTTTTGCCTGGTGATCCGGCCTACAAACAATACATATGGTTTTGTATTGTCTATGCCGTATTCTGACAGGGTTGAGGTGTCTTCTGTGACAACATATTCCTGCAGGTTGATGCCGTTATAGATCACCTGTATTTTATCTTCTTCAACATCAAAATACTTTAAAACATCTACTTTGGTTTCCTTGGATACGGCAATAATTGAATCGGCCATTTCAATCGCGGTTTTTTCGATCCAGGAAGATGCATCGTACCCTCTGCCCAACTGTTCCCGTTTCCATGGTCTTAATGGTTCTAAGGAGTGTGTAGTTATTACAAGCGGTTTACCGTAACAAAGCTTGGCAACAATTCCGGCAAAATGGGCATACCAGGTATGACAATGTACAATATCGGCATCAATATCATCAGCGTTCAGTTGGATACCGGTACTTAAGGTCTGTAGCACGCCTTTTAACTTGTCATCTGTCTTGTTAAAGATCGGATTGTCATAGGGAAAACCGGTAACAGAAAGTTGATCAGAGGTCGTATCCTGATCACCGAAACAGCGAACGTCCACCTTCATCAATTTGGAGAGCTCAGCTGCGAGATATTCAACATGCACTCCGGCCCCGCCATACACATATGGAGGAAACTCTCTTGTAAAAAACAGTACTTTCATTCATTTCGTGTTAGATCTTAGGGTCTATATTTAATAAATATTTCCCGGTTTGCCGGGAGGTGTAACTATTTATTTTAAGGATCCTAAACCGTTAAAGAACATTGTTGTCTAATATAGGATTAAATTGAGCATTATTTCAATCTATTATTATCTTTAGTAGGGTAAAATTTATCGTATTTTAATTTTTATAAAATTTAAAAAACAATTAGCCACATTATCTCACTAAAATAATAAGTACTTCACACGCCTCTTATGATATTTATCATTTTATTGGCTTTGGACAAAAACTAAGTTTGTTCATGCCATAAGCCTCTGGCTATCAAAAATTAATCATGTGAGTGTCTTTTTGGACCTTAGAACTAAACAAGAGTCAAACTGATATGGACAAGAATAGTATAATTGTTTAGAGTAAGAACATGATACAAAATGGCGATATATTCTCATTACCCCTGGTCCATGAATCCTTGATCCCGTTGGCATTTTTAGAAGGAAAAATTAATCTGGGATCTAAGGCCATCATTTTAGCAGGTGATGTGGGAGGTACAAAAAGCAGTTTAGTGCTTTTCCAAATTACAAATGGGCAACTTACGGTATTAAAAGAAGGGATTTATCCTACCAGGGATCACAAATCTTTTGTGGCGTTGGCCCTCGCATTTCTTGGTAAAAAATCGACGATTATTGATGGGGTATGCCTGGGTGTTGCAGGACCGGTAAATAAGGGTAAAGTGCATGGCACCAATTTTCCATGGAAGATCACTGTGGACGAAATACGCAAGGGTCTGCGCGTTAAATGGGTATCCCTAATAAATGATATGGAAGCAAATGCCTATGGGCTGGCGGCACTTCAATATAAAGATTTGGCAGTCCTGAAATCTGGGTCTGATATCGCAGGGAATGCAGCCGTTATTTCCTCCGGGACAGGTCTTGGAGAGGCGGGTCTTTATTGGGATGGTGCACGGTATCATCCCTTTGCCACAGAAGGAGGACATTGCGATTTTGGCCCTCGCAACGAATTAGATATTGAACTTTGGCGATCTCTTCACAAAAAATATGGGCATGTTAGCTGGGAAAGAGTGGTGTCTGGCCCGGGAATCTGTGACATACATGATTTTTTGCGACGATTCAGAGATCAACCCGAATCAAAAGGATCCTTTGAAGATAATTTAAAGGAGGATCGGGCAAAGGTAATAACCACGGCCGCTCTGGAGGGACGTGATTCTATTTGTGTTGAAACCCTGGAATTGTATATCCGGTTTTTAGCTGCTGAAGCTGCTCAGCTTGCCTTAAAGACGAAAGCAACCGGAGGGATATATATTGGGGGTGGCATTGTTCCAAAGATCCTCAAAGGGATAGATAAGGATGTATTTCGCAAAAATTTTATTCAGTCGGGGAGAATGAACCCATTGCTTGAAATGGTTCCGGTAACTGTAGTTTTAAATGAAAATACAGCACTCCTTGGAGCTGCCTATTACGGTGCAATGTCTATTGATAAATAATGAAGTAGAATTACTAAGCTTTATCCTTTGGTTACTTTTGATCAATGGCGTGAAATATGAAAAACTGCATCCCCCTGGTTCACGATGGGCGACTCATTTATACAAATCACATATCCTGCATGTGAAGCTTTGATATTACGCTCGAAATAGCCAAAAGGATCTGAAATACTTCCGATCACCGATCCTTTTTTTACTTTTTTACCTAAGATAGGTTTAGGGTGAAACATCCCGGAATAATTAGCCCTGATCCATTTGGAGTCGTTGATCAGAACAGGTTCTGCATCTGCTGTTTCAAAATGTGCCAATTCATCTGTAAAATTGCGCATGCCTAATTTCTGAATGACCCGCATAGCACCACCTATCCCGGACTGGGTTACTTTGAGATCTAAATGATTAGATTTTCCTCCTTCAAAAAGTAAGATCTTTTTCTTCAATTTATGCATCGCCTGCCTGAACGATTTATCGCGCCGGGCAGATCCAATGATAAAGGGCGCATTGAATACTTTTGCAAGCATCAAACTTTCGGTATCTTCCTGGTTGATGCGTACCTGAGGCACATTAAATCGGCTATCACCGCCCGTATGGAAGTCGATACAATAATCTACTAGAGGGGCAATTTCCTTGATGATATGATACGCAAACCGGCTGGCTAGTGAACCTCTGGGACTCCCCGGAAAAACCCGATTCAGGTCCCGGCCATCCGGGAACTGTCTTTCCTGATTTAAAAATCCAAAGACATTGACAACAGGGATACATATAATAGTACCTTTCTCCGGAACGTTGAATTTTTTTGCTATTAGCTGTCTGACAATTTCAATCCCGTTGATCTCGTTGCCGTGAATCCCACCGGTTATGAGTAAGACAGGACCATCCTTTTTACCTCGTTCCACAATGATAGGAACCTGTATCCTCGTCCTGGTGTGCAATTTGGCAATATCCAGGTTCAGTTGGTAGCTTTCTCCCCTGGCGATACTTTGCCCCAATAATTCTATCTTACTCCTCAGCATGCCTTTCTACATACTTAATTATTTGGGCGGCAATGTCTTTTCCTGTCGCCGCTTCAATTCCTTCCAGGCCAGGGGAAGAATTTACTTCCAGGATAAGAGGTCCGCGGGCAGATTGTAGCAGATCTACCCCTGCAACGCCAAGTCCCATGACCCGGGCCGCTTTTATTGCTGCGTTTTCTTCTTCGTCCGTCAGTTCAATGATATTGGCCGAACCGCCCCTGTGAAGATTGCTCCGAAATTCGCCTTCCTTTCCCTGTCGTTTCATGGCACCAACTACCTGCCCATCTACCACGAAAGCACGGATGTCGGCTCCTTTGGCTTCCTTGATAAACTCTTGTACAATCACACGTGCCTGCAAGCCGTTAAAGGCCTCTAAAATGGATTCGGCCGAATTTTGGTTATCAGCCAGAACCACACCAAGTCCCTGAGTACCTTCCAATAATTTAATAACAACCGGAGCACCTCCTGCCTTTTCAATGATGGCCCCTACATCTTTGGAATAATTGCTGAAAACGGTCTTAGGAAGCCCAAGGCCCGCTCTTGATAATATTTGAAGACTTCTTAACTTATCCCTGGATCTTACAAGGGCCTGGGATTCTACCGCGGTAAAAACCTTCATCATCTCGAATTGTCTTACAACAGCAGTTCCATAAAAGGTAATAGAGGCTCCTATCCTTGGAATAACACCATTCACACCATTAACTTCTTTCCCTCTATAGATAAGGCCGGGTTTTTTCTTTTCTATAACCAGGTCGCATTTACTATGGTCAATGATCACCATTTCATGTCCTTTGGCAACTCCGGCCTCCATTAGGCGCTTGGTTGAGTACAGATTGGGATTTTGTGAAAGTATAACGAATTTCATTTTTTTCTTAATTTATTTAAGCATCGCAAGGTAGGGAATTATTATCCTCAATATATTGCATTAATTTATTTTTAATCTACTGGTTATGAGATTATTTGCATTACCAAATTTTTGTTAAGCAGTACAATAAATCCTTTTATTTTGTAGTTTTGTAAGCAGATGCGCGAAGTATACCGTAAAATAGGTTCCCTCGTAATGGCCTTTTTAGTGCTATTCTCCACCATGTCCTTTTCCATGGACATGCATTTCTGTGGGGATATGCTGGTTGATTTTAAGCTCTTCCAGGAAGCCGATTCTTGCCAAATGGCTATGAACATGCCTTCCATGGACATGGCCGGGGACGATACCGACATGGAATGCTGTTCCGATGTTGAACTCCTGGTGCCGGGACAGGACGATTTGCAATTTTCTTTTGAGCAACTCTCTTTTGAACAACAAACGTTTATAGTTGCGTTCACTATTACGTATTCTAATTTATTCACAGGGATTGATAAACATCCCATTCCTTTTAAAGAATATTCACCTCCCTTACTAATTCGGGATGTCCAGGTGCTGGACCAGACTTTTCTGATTTGATTCTAAACATTTAATTGGAGGCTCAACAGCTATGGCTGTATTGGGCCAAGACACGTTTATGTGTTCTCAAAAAATCCATTTCTAATGTTTAATGATCAAATCTCATGCTAAATAGAAGCATTAAATTCCTGATAGAGAATAAATTAGTAGCCGTACTACTCTTGCTGCTATGTATTGGTTGGGGGATAGTAAATGCCCCTTTCAACTGGGATACCGGCTTTCTGCCCAGCGACCCTGTAGCTGTAGATGCCATACCTGATATTGGTGAAAATCAGCAGATCGTTTTTACCGATTGGCCCGGGAGATCTCCTCAGGATATTGAAGACCAGATTTCATATCCTCTTACAACCGCCTTATTAGGTATTGCAGGTGTAAAAACGATACGAAGTACCTCCATGTTCGGGTTTTCAAGTATTTATCTGATTTTTGATGAAGACGTTGAATTCTACTGGAGCCGGAGCCGGATCTTGGAAAAATTGAATTCACTTCCACAAAATTTACTGCCGGACGGGGTTAGTCCTGCCCTGGGTCCGGATGCCACTGCTCTTGGGCAAATTTTCTGGTACACTTTGGAGGTCCGGGATGAAAACGGACAGGTCACCGGAGGGTGGGATCTACAGGAGTTACGCAGTATTCAGGACTTTTATGTTAAGTACGCGCTTTCTTCAGCAGGCGGGGTATCTGAAGTAGCATCCATTGGGGGGCATGTACAGGAATACCAGGTAGATGTGGACCCCGAATTAATGAAACAATACGATATATCACTGCAACAGGTGGTCAATGCTGTAAAACAGAGTAACAGGGATATAGGAGCTCAAACCCTGGAAATTAACCAGGCAGAATATTTGGTGCGTGGTCTTGGCTATATTGAATCCCTGAACGATATACAAAATGCGGTGG
>NZ_CAMYKH010000073.1 GCF_947258935.1 uncultured Muriicola sp. | reverse complement strand
AGCAAGGCTCCAAAAGCCTTATGATCTGGGTGAGGCAGGTATACTTCACGAGCTGCTTCACTAGCAAAGGTCAGGAAAAAACAATGAGTAAATCCCTTGTTTAATCCTTCCGGACTATTATTCTGGCCCCATTCTAACGACTCTATTTCCGGGATCTTGTTCTTAAGAGCTACAAAGGCATTTTCTACCTCTTCCAATTGCTTTTTTGTGGTTCCTTCCTTGAATTTAAACAAGACTACATGGCGCAGCACACTGTCTTGATCTATTTTGGTACCTGGGAGGGGATTTTCAGCGGTCATAGATGTTTGGTTAAAGCCCCAGGTATAAAGGGCCATGAGTATTGCAATAAGACTAAGATAAAATTTCATTCGTGAATTTTTTGTAAGATATAAAAAAGTACGTTTGTTTGTTATCCATTAAAAATCGAAGACCAAAGTGAATTTTGAGATCTTATGGGGGTTTGCATTGGCCACGGCCTCATTGGCTATCTTTCCCGGTCCAGATAATATATATGTACTTACACAAAGCATTGCTCACGGCAAGAAATATGGCCTTGCCACAACAGCCGGATTGATCTCCGGGTGTCTTGTACATACTACCTTATTGGCTTTTGGTGTGTCTGCGATCATCAGTGTAAACCCCTCTTTGTTTTTCACGATCAAGCTTTTTGGGGCCATCTATCTTTTCTATTTGGCATTTCGTGTATTCCGAGCCGAGGCGAGGATATCTATAGAAACATTAGATAAACCAAAAAGAACACTCTGGCAATTGTACCGCCAGGGATTTGTGATGAATGTTCTAAATCCTAAAGTCACCATTTTCTTTCTAGCGTTTTGTCCGGGCTTTCTATTTAGTACCTTTTTAAGTACAACCCTTCAATTTTATGTTTTAGGGGTTCTTTTTATGCTGATCTCTTTTCTGATTTTTTCTGCAATTGCCGTAATGGCTGGTGCCATTTCCGGGTACCTTCAAAAACATCCAAAAGCTCCATTGTATTTAAAATGGCTCCAAATATTAGTTTTTATTGGGATAGGTCTTTACCTGTTATTATCCTATAAATAATGGTAATTTTGAAGAGTAGAACAATTTTTGTTTATGTCTGAAAAGGTTAAAATAATTGAATGTCCCAGAGATGCCATGCAGGGGATCAAGATGTTTATACCTACCGAGAAGAAAATTCAATATCTCCAATCTCTGCTGGGTTGCGGCTTTCATACCATCGATTTTGGCAGTTTTGTCTCGCCTAAAGCCATCCCGCAAATGGTGGATACGGCTGAGGTTTTAGAAAAACTCGACCTGCAACATAATCTTTCTAAATTATTGGCGATAGTGGCAAATGTAAGAGGGGCTCAGGATGCTTGTAAATACAAGGCGATTGATTATCTGGGATATCCATTTTCTATTTCTGAGAACTTTCAGATGCGTAATACACATAAGACCATTGCTCAGTCTACTGAGGTCTTAAAGGAGTTACTAGATATAGCCTCTTATGCCGGGAAAGAAGTGGTGGTTTATATATCGATGGGATTTGGCAATCCATATGGTGATCCGTGGAATGTGGAGATAGTAGGGGAGTGGACGCAAAAACTGACCTCTATGGGGGTAAAGATCTTATCTCTTTCAGACACCGTAGGAACATCCACCCCTGAGATCATATCCTATTTGTTCTCCAATTTAATTCCCATGTATCCAGCTGTAGAATTTGGAGCCCATTTACACACTACCCCAAGTACCTGGCACGAAAAGATAGATGCTGCATATAAGGCTGGCTGCAGGCGGTACGATGGTGCCATCCAGGGTTTTGGAGGTTGCCCTATGGCCAAAGATGAGCTTACAGGTAATATGCCTACCGAAAAGATGTTATCATATTTTACTTCAAAAAAAGCAGATACCAATGTAACCTGGACGGTATTTGAAGCAGCCTTCAACCAGGCCACTCAAGTCTTTTCAGCCTATCATTAGCTCGATTTTCTAATACTGTAAACGAATTCCAACATAGGCACCAAACGGATGGCCCGGTCTTAATCCCGAAGGCACTCTGGATACTGCATAAACCTCATCCAACATATTAATAATATTTCCGGTAATACTGGTGTGAGGATTGAGGTGATAGGCACCAGATACATCCAATACAAAGCTGGATGGCACAAATTCATTGGAAGGAATAGCTCCTTTCCCTGCTTTTGTTCTGAATTCACCGTTAAAGCGTCCACTTAGATTAACATCAAAAGTTGAGTGTTCAAGAGATAATCCCGCATTGAACTGATGTTTTGAAATATAGGGTAGTTCATCTCCTGTCATAACTTCACCCCAAATATCCTCAGCACTTCCAAAACTACTTTTGAACTCAGTATCCGTGTAGGTATAAGCCAGAGTTACCGGAAATTTTAGGGACTTATTTGCTGCAAGCAGATCATAATTAAGCAAGACTTCCAAGCCCTGAACATTTACTTCTCCTGCATTGAATTGCTCCAAACTACCTGTACCTCCGGTAGCCGCAAGATCGCTGCCAAGAAGGTTGCTATAATCATTAAAAAAGCCAATGATCTCCCCGGATAGTCCTTTAAATGTAAAACGAGATCCGAGTTCCATATTGATGCTCTTCTCTGCCTTTTCACCCTCTTTATTTGTAGGAGGAGAAAATCCTTTATGCACTCCTCCAAAAATGGAGAATCTATCAAAATTATAGTTGAATCCCATTCCCGGGATCCATACGGAGCTATTATTTGTCCTCAATGAGATATCCGTGCCTAAACGTTCTATATCACTAGAGCCGTAATCTGTTCTGCCGAGAGAAATATCTTCATAGCGCAGGCCGGGTGTAATAGTCAGGTCCTTATATTTAAGTTTGTATAGCGCAAAGGACGCAAATGCCCTGGCATCACTAATTCTATTAGCATCTGTGCCGGGCGTTCCCTCAGAGGTGCGGTTCATTACGCCATTGGTTATCTCGTAGCCATCAACCCACTGGTAACGGTCTTCCTCATCATAATGATATCTCAAACCAATTTCTATATCGTGAAAAGTATGTTCTCCCATCCAATGATAATCCAATTTGGTCTGTATCCCTTTTGATATATACTTCCTGTTGTTGGCTTTTACTAATAAAGCATCAGAGGGGCCGTCTTGTTGTCCCGAAATAAGCTGAAAATAAGACAGGTTGTTATCCGGATCACTAAGGATTCCGGATAGACTTCTGCGCTCGCCGTCCAGGGTGACCGCATCTAGCTTGTACCAATTTCTGCTAAAACCATTGTAATAAGCATTGGTTGTGATGTGAAATTGATCACTAAAGGCGAATAAATGAGTGGCCATAAACTGAATATGATCATTGATCATTTCATCTGCCTGAGACCCCGCATATCTCCGGTAGGGAGTGGCCTCAAAATCAGAATCCGACAATCCTACATAGGTTTCGTTAGAATCCTCATCAGAGTATTGGAACTTAAATTCCAGGGCCTGCGATAAGGTAGCAGTTTTGGATGTATTCAACCTGAATTTAGCCACCAGGTCATTTTTGTCAAATCCGGTGTTCCCTCCAAGATCCAGATCCTTATATCCATCGGAATTAAAATTCAAATATTCCACCATATAGCCAAAATGCTCTTTGGAATCCCCAATTTTGGCGTGTAATCTACCGCTGTTAAAACTACCATAGGATGCAGTTAAGAAGGCATTGAAATGATCAGGGATCTTTGTCGATAACATATTAATGGCACCACCAGTGGTAAAAGGGCCGTATTGCACCTGACTGCTTCCCTTTAGGATCTCCACTGCCTGCATTCTGACAACAGATGGAAAATAGTAGGCAGCGGGGGCACTATATGGGGCCGGAGCAATTAAAACTCCATCTTCCATAAGTGTTATTTTCGCACTGCGTTCAGGAGAAGTACCTCTTAAACTTATATTTGGGCGCAACCCAAAACCATCTTCTTCATAAAAAGATACCCCGGGAACAGACCGTAATACTCTGTTGATATCGGTATAATTGAAGGTGGCCAGTTCCTCAGGAGAAATATAGTAGGCAGAACCTGTGCGGTTTTTAGCCTGGTATTTACTCCCTAAAATTACATTAGCTGAGAGAACTACCTCATTGAGTTGGATAAGATTAGAATCCCTCGACTGTACAATTAATCGGGTATTTTGAGCATGGATAAACAACGGAAAAATGCAAAGTAAAAGTAGGAGAAATTGTCTCATTAATTTAGACTAATTAAAAATAATGAATAATTGAGTAGCAAATTTAAAGTCTTTTCCTGTAATTTAAAAGCCTATTTAGAAAAATTCTAAATAAAAATTCTATACTTTTTAATTGCCAAAGTGTTACCTAATTCACTGTAAAAATGTAGCCCACTAAAAACTATTTCACAAGAATCCTTCTCCGTTAAAAAAAGCGTATATTTGCACGCAATTAATCCTTAATTGCATGGAAGCCCACTTAAATAAGATTCTTGGAGAAGGACTCACCTACGATGACGTCCTATTGGTACCCGCGTTTTCTGACGTTCTGCCCAGGGATGTAAATCCATGGCTCAGGAAGGGGGCATTGGAGTTCTGCATAAGAATATGAGTATTGCGAATCAGGCAATGAAGGTGAGAAAGGTGAAACGAGCCGAAAGCGGTATGATCCTCGACCCCGTAACTTTACCAAAAGATGCTCTGGTAGGAGATGCCAAAGCTAATATGAGGGAGCATAGCATTGGGGGTATTCCCATTGTAGACAAAGATAAAAAACTCATTGGGATCGTGACCAATCGGGATCTCAGATTTGAAAAGAACAACGACCGACCTGTATCTGAAGTAATGACTTCAAAAAATTTGGTTACAGTAGCGGAAGGGACCTCCCTGGAGCAGGCAGAGGAGATTTTACAAGCTCATAAGATCGAGAAATTACCTGTTGTTAATGCTGATTATAAACTTGTGGGCCTTATTACTTTCCGGGACATTACCAAGTTAACACAGAAACCTATTGCGAATAAGGACCAATATGGAAGGTTGAGAGTGGCAGCGGCTTTGGGTGTTACGCCAGACGTTATTGACAGGGCATCTGCCCTTGTAAAAGCTGGTGTAGATGCCGTAGTCATAGATACTGCCCATGGACACACCACAGGTGTGGTGTCTGTATTAAAAGAAGTAAAGGAGAAGTTTCCTTCTCTGGAGGTGATCGTTGGAAATATTGCAACCGGAGAGGCTGCTAAATATTTGGTGGAGGCTGGTGCAGATGCCGTAAAAGTAGGAATTGGACCTGGATCTATTTGCACTACACGGGTAGTTGCCGGCGTTGGTTTTCCTCAATTTTCAGCCGTGCTGGAAGTGGCAGCGGCTATCAAGGGAAGCGGTGTACCTGTGATCGCAGATGGAGGAATTCGTTATACTGGCGACATTCCAAAAGCGATAGCAGCCGGTGCAGATACAGTAATGTTAGGCTCATTATTGGCGGGCACGAAGGAATCTCCGGGAGAAACCATAATTTACGAAGGGCGAAAGTTTAAGTCGTATCGTGGAATGGGGTCTGTTGAGGCCATGAAGCATGGGAGCAAGGATAGGTATTTTCAGGATGTTGAGGATGATATCAAGAAATTAGTACCCGAAGGGATCGTTGGAAGAGTGCCTTATAAAGGCGATCTATTTGAAAGTATTCATCAATTTGTGGGTGGACTTAGAGCCGGAATGGGGTATTGTGGAGCTAAAGATATTCCTGCCCTTAAAGAAAGCGGGCGTTTTGTGAAGATCACCAGCAGTGGGATCACTGAAAGTCACCCTCATCATGTGACTATCACAAAAGAATCCCCTAACTACAGCAGGTAAGCTTTCCTATTTACCTTGTCCGCTATAGGTTTTCCAATCTTTTTCTTTGTACACATCATCCCCAAAATAACGGGCAATGTTTAAAAAAGGTTCTGGTTTTTGATAACCGGGAACCGGCGAGAGCATATTCAGTTGCTCATCCAGGAATACAACCGTAGGATAACTTAGTCGGCCCTGAAGTAAGGAAGCTGCAAATTGATGGTAACCTCTTCTTCCAGAAGCAACATAGGTGTAGGTCTTCCCTTTGTATTCTATGGGATCTTTTCCTTCCCCATCCATCTTTACCATATAAAAATTCGCGCTCATATAAGCAGCAACCTCCGGATTTTGGAAGGTATCTTTATCCATTCGTTTACACCAACCACACCAGTCGGTATACACATCAATAAATATTTTTTTAGGATTTGCCTCAGTTTGTGCTAATTCAGTTGCTTCTTCCCAACTAAGCCATTGTACTGTCTGGCTCCGTACTTCTTGAACGTTTAGCGCTAAAACCAGCGTCATTATTACAACAAGTGTTGATACTTGGAATTTTTTCATAGCTCTTACTTTGTAGACATAGACGTAAATATGTCATTAAAATAACGAATATGTCTATACTTTATTTTAGGCGTCACTTGTCATTTTAGTTCAAAAACGATGCCATCTTCGCCGGTTGTTAAAAATAAGAAGAGGTTTCTTATTTAGCAACCGCCTTTTCTATGACAGGGTCGAACAGATAAGTCAGGTCAACTTGATTCCGAATGATGTCATCAAAAGTCTCTCTTTCTCTAATTAGATATGCCTTCCCTTCATGCCAAAGTACTTCAGCCGGCCTGTATCTGGAATTGTAGTTGCTGGCCATAGTAAAACAATAGGCACCGGCATTGTGGAAACACAAGATGTCTCCTTCGGAGATTTCACTGATCCTTCGGTTATTCCCAAAGGTGTCAGTTTCACAAATGTAACCAACAACCGAGTAATAGCGTTCTCTGCCATCGGGCTTAGATATGTTGATGATCTCATGAGACGAACCATATAGCATTGGACGAATCAGATGATTAAATCCCGAATCAACACTGGCAAATACAGTAGAGGTGGTTTGTTTTACCACGTTCACTTTGGCGAGGAATGACCCTGCTTCGCTTACAAGGAATTTTCCCGGCTCAAAGGCAAGCGTAAGATCCTTGCCATACTCCTGGCAGAATTCGTTGAATCTTCCTGTTAATTTTTGACCTAATTCTTCCACATTGGTCTGAATGTCTCCTTCTTTATAAGGTACTTTAAACCCGCTCCCAAAATCTATAAAATCTAGTTCTTTAAAATGCTTGGCCGTATCAAATAGTATTTCTGAGGCGTACAAGAAAACATCAATATCAAGGATATCACTGCCTGTATGCATATGGATTCCGTTGATATTCATTTTTGTAAGTTCCACGATCCTTAGTAAATGCGGTATCTGATGTATACTGATCCCAAATTTGGAATCAATATGGCCCACCGAAATATTAGAATTACCACCTGCCATAACATGCGGATTAATACGAATACAAACAGGGACCTGTGGGTGCTTAGTACCAAATTGTTCCAGGATCGAAAGATTATCAATATTGATTTGAACCCCTAATTTTGAAGCCTCTTCTATTTCTTCCAGGGAAACTCCATTGGGAGTATAGATAATATCCTGAGGTTGAAAGCCTGCCATTAATCCCAGCCGTACTTCCTGTATAGATACCGTGTCTAGTCCACTCCCCAAACTATTCATCAATCGAAGTATAGATATATTGGATAAAGCCTTTGCGGCGTAATTCAACTTTAGTTTTGGAACACTGCCAAAGGCTTTTGTAAGCCTGTTAAATTGGGAAATGATCTTTTCCGAATCATAAACATATACCGGCGCACCATAGTTATGGGCAATCTTTAAGAGATCTGAATGCTTCATAGCAGTAACTTTGGTACAAAGCTACTCTTCTCAGGCTTTTAACCCAAAATAAAGTGCGATAAATAAAAAAATACAACAAATAGTTGCATATATAACAATATTCTCTGAATCATAAACTTGCGATGCACACCCTGTCTTTGTATTTTTACTAAAATTAGGCCGTGAAATTACCCTTCTTTCCACTACAAACAGTATTCTTCCCTGGTGAAACAGTACCTCTTCATATTTTTGAGGACCGATACAAGGAACTTATCAACGATTGCAGAAAAGACGCCGTCACTTTTGGTATTCCGGTCTATATAAACGACAGGATCGTATATGGAACTGAGGTGCAACTTGTAGAAGTTGTCAGTACCTATGAGAATGGATCTATGGATGTAACTTGTGTGGGCAGACAGATCTTTCAGGTAATGACCTTTGAAAATGAAATGGAAGGCAAATTGTATGCAGGTGGTGAGGTGAAATTTTTGGAATCTATCAATGATGGTGATATTCAGGCAAAAGAATCAGTACTCGATAGAATTCAAGAACTTTACGATCTTATGGGTGTACATTTTGAAAAGATCCCGGCAGACAAGTTTAATCCCTATATGCTCGCCCATAAAATGGGTCTGTCCTTCGAACAGGAATACGAGCTAATGCAATTGATTAAAGAGAGCGATAGACTGGCCTATATTCGAAGGCATTTAGATCAGACCATAAAGGTCCTTAAAGAAGTAGATAGGACCAAGGAATTGATTGATATGAACGGACATTTCAGAAATTTCGATCCATTAGATTTTAAGGATTTTAATATTTAAGTACAAGTTCAATTTAGTTAGTGAAACTCCGCTGTGTTTCCTATTTTTGCAAGCAACTAACAAAACAACCGTATGAATCTTCACGAATATCAAGGAAAAGAAATTTTGGCCAGTTTTGGCGTTCGTATACAAAGAGGTATTGTGGCGCATAATGCTAAGGAAGCGGTAGATGCTGCTAAACAACTAACCCACGACACAGGCACTTCCTGGCATGTGATCAAGGCTCAGGTACACGCAGGTGGCCGGGGAAAAGGAGGCGGTGTTAAAATCGCCAAGAACCTTAAAGAAGTTGAAGAGATCGCGGGACAGATAATTGGAATGAATTTGGTAACACCTCAGACTTCTGCAGAGGGGAAAAAGGTACATCAGGTACTAGTGGCCGAAGATGTCTATTATCCGGGTGCAAGTGAAACAAGTGAATTCTATGTTTCTGTTCTTTTGAACAGGGCACGTGGACGTAATATGATTATGTATTCTACTGAAGGCGGTATGGATATAGAGGAAGTGGCAGAAAAAACTCCACATCTTATTTTTACAGAGGAAGTAGATCCATCTACTGGATTATTGCCTTTCCAATCCCGTAAAATTGCTTTTAACCTGGGTCTCTCAGGTACTGCATTTAAGGAGATGACCAAATTTATTACCTCTTTATATAAAGCATACGAACAAAGTGATGCCAATCTTTTTGAGATCAATCCGGTTTTAAAGACCTCAGATGATAAGATCATGGCCGTAGATGCCAAGGTATCCATAGACGATAATTCCTTATTCAGGAGGAAGCAATATGCAGAAATGCGCGATCTCCGTGAAGAGAACCCTATTGAAGTTGAAGCTCGTGCGGTTGGACTCAACTACGTAGACCTAGATGGAAACGTAGGTTGTATGGTAAATGGTGCCGGATTAGCCATGGCTACGATGGACCTTATTAAAATGGCTGGCGGAGAACCAGCAAATTTTCTTGATGTGGGAGGAACGGCCGATGCTAAAAGAGTGGAAGAGGCCTTTAGGATCATCCTAAAAGATCCGAATGTTAAGGCAATACTGATCAATATCTTTGGAGGGATAGTTAGATGCGACCGTGTTGCACAAGGGATAGTAGATGCCTATAAAAACATGGGAGATGCTATCAAGGTTCCCATCATTGTAAGACTTCAGGGAACTAATGCGGACTTAGCCAAAGAGATCATTGATTCCTCTGGTTTGGCAGTGCAATCTGCAATACAATTCCAGGAGGCTGCTGATAAGGTCAAGGCGGTTTTAGCCTAATAAGAACTATTTATGAAATCAAGGCGATGTTCTAAAGAACATCGCCTTTTTATTTGTCTTAGAAGTTCATGGCTGTGCTGGTATTAAATAAACCGTAGACCAGTCCAATCGGGTCTCTTTACTTAGCTGTTTCAAAAACTTTTGAGGTAATTCTTACAGCTGTTAAAATTTAAATTTGTGTTAAAACTTCAAAAACCAGTAACATTTCTATTCAGGGGCCGTCTTTTATTATACATCATCAATCTAATTATTAATCAAAAAACAAACAAGTCATGAGAAAATTACCTGTAGTACTCGCAGCGGCTCTTCTTCTTTCAGCCGGCAACCTTTTTGCAAATGATTCCAAAACTAACGATCCAAAAAAAGATCTGGCCATCCAGATCAGTCAGCTTTTAAAGGACAATTCTTTTGTTATTAATGATCACGACCTTACCGCTAAGGTGTTGTTCACACTTAACAAGAATAAGGAGATTGTAGTTATTTCAGTAGATACTGAAGATGAGATCTTAGAGCGATTTGTGAAAAGTCGCTTGAATTATCAAGCTGTTGAATTAGCTAAGGCCGAAGAAGGAAAAATGTATACCGTTCCTGTTCGTATTACAGGATAGACTCTGAGGTTTTCATAATAGGTCCTAAGGTTACTTAGGACCTTTTTTTATTTTTGTAAGGTACTGAACCCAATCCCGTAAATTTGCTTTTCCGGGGTTTTGAAGGTCCCTTTGAGGTGCTTTTTTTAGGGGAATTCAATACATCCTTAGGGTTTTTTGGGTCTTCCTTGGGGCCTCTTAAATGCAACACCAGGCCATTTAAAAAATTTCGAAGTACCTGATCGCCACACTCTCTGTATTTCGGATGCCCTTCTTTCCGGCAAAAAGCACCAATCTCACTTTTCGAAATCCGAAAATCTACAAGAGCCAGAATATCCACGATCTCATCATCTCTTAACATCAGAGCTACTCGCAACTTTTTTAAGATATCATTGTTTGTCATCACATAACTTTTGAGCAAGGTATTACAAAAGACGAAATAACGCACCCTAGTAGAACTCTTAAATAATACAAGGTCAAATAATGTCCATATTTCAGCACTTAAATTAGAAGTGTATTCAAAATAGACTGACACAAGGGCAGTATTACCAATAGTATAAATGACAAAAGGGCAGGAATAATCGGTTGGTATATCCTTTGCTCTATATGTGGAAAATAGAGTTAAACTTAAATCTAAAAGTCATGAGTATAGTAACACGTAACAACATGAGATTTCCTTCCTTAATGAATGAGTTTTTCAGACCAGATTGGTTAGGAGGATCGGAAAATTATGCAGCTTCTCTTCCTGCTGTAAATATTAAGGAAGATGAAACAGGGTATTATTTGGAATTGGCTATTCCCGGAAAAAACAAGGAAGATTTTAATGTAGAAGTAGATAACGATGTTTTGACCATTTCAATGGAGACAAAGACTGAAGATGAAAAAACAGAAGAGAATTACACCAGAAAAGAATTCTCATATACTTCTTTTAAAAGGTCTTTTACATTACCCGAAACCGTGAACAGTGAAAAGATAAAAGCATCTTACAAAGATGGGATCCTTTCATTTGCTCTTCCTAAGAAAGATGAGGCTTTGCCAAAGCCAAAACGCATGATCGAAATAGGGAAGTAAGGTAAAAAGAAATTATGCTTGACCCATTCTTTGGGTTTTCATAATGGTTGGTTTGTTTGGTTAGTTGAATAGCGCTCCGAGTAATTGGGGCGCTATTTATATAGTGGTTCATTGAGGATGGCCTAACACATCGTAAAACCCTTCTGAAAGTTCCCTGGTCCAAGAATTTCATTTGCGGCCTTCCTGATATCAGCGCCAGACAAGGTGTGATAAAAGGAATCACATATGTAAAAGGACCAAAATAGAGAAAGGAGAATAGTTTTTTTGATGGACCTACTGTTTTGCTAATCCTGATTTTGAAGACTTTTGATTTCATCCCGCAGCTGGGCGGCCAGCATAAAATCGAGTTCTTTGGCTGCTTTTTCCATTGCTTTGCGTTTATTTCGGATCATCTTTTCCTTTTGATCTTTGGTAAGGTATTCCAAATCAGGCTCAGCAGCTCTTAGCTCTTCTTTTATAAAGTGATAGGTAGATACTGAGTTTTTAGCCAGCGCATTGTCCAGACTTTTATTTAGTGAGGTTGGGGTTATATTATGTTCTTTGTTGTAACTAATTTGTTTTTCCCTTCTGTAGGTTGTTTCATCAATGGTCTTTTTCATACTAGCCGTGATCTTATCGGCATACATGATCGCTTTACCATTTAAGTGCCTTGCTGCCCTTCCAACCGTTTGTGTAAGGGAGCGATTACTTCGCAAAAACCCCTCTTTATCGGCATCTAGAATGGCCACCAGTGATACTTCAGGCAGATCCAGACCTTCCCTAAGTAAATTCACTCCTACAAGGACATCAAAGATCCCTTTTCTAAGATCTTGCATTATCTCTACCCGCTCCAGAGTATCAACATCGCTGTGGATATACCTGCACCGTACGTTGATCCGGGTAAGATATTTAGTGAGCTCTTCAGCCATTCTTTTGGTAAGTGTAGTGACTAGTGTCCGTTCATCTTTTTCCACCCGCTGTTGTATCTCTTCTACAAGATCATCTATTTGATTTTTACTGGGACGTACTTCAATTACAGGATCTAACAAGCCTGTAGGCCTAATTACCTGTTCCACATAGATTCCCTGACTCAATTGTAGTTCGTAATCCGCAGGGGTGGCGCTGACAAAAATAGCCTGATTCTGTAGCGCTTCAAATTCCTCAAATTTTAATGGACGGTTGTCCATTGCCGCCGGGAGTCGGAAGCCGTAATCTACGAGGTTTTCTTTGCGTGATCTGTCTCCACCATACATGGCGTGTACCTGAGGAATGGTCACATGGCTTTCATCTACGACCATCAGATAATCGTCTGGAAAATAATCAAGAAGACAAAAAGGGCGGGTTCCTGGTTCACGACCATCAAGGTATCTTGAATAGTTCTCAATACCTGAACAATACCCCAGTTCCCGGATCATCTCCAGATCAAAATTGGTGCGCTCTTCCAGCCTTTTTGCTTCCAAAGGTTTCCCAATTTCTGAAAAATATGATATTTGATTCACCAGATCATGTTGAATTTGGTGAATAGCATTTTGAAGAATATCCGGTGAGGTCACGAACATGTTGGCCGGATATATATTTAAGGTATCATATACTTCAATCAGGGTATTATTAAAAGGATCAAAGGCTTCTATTTCTTCAATTTCATCGCCAAAAAAGTGGATCCTGAAAGCGTTATCTGCATAACTTGGGAAGACATCAACCACATCTCCCTTCACCCTGAAATTCCCATTCTTAAAATCGGCTGTGGTCCTGGAATATAAACTTTGAACCAACTGATGAAGGAATTTAGTTCTGGCAATGACCTGGTCCTTGCGAATGGTGATCACATTCTTCTGGAATTCAACCGGATTGCCGATCCCGTAGAGACACGAAACAGAGGCGACCACCAATACGTCCCTTCTTCCTGAAAGCAGTGAGGAGGTGGCACTTAGCCGTAGTTTTTCAATATCCTCATTAATAGACAGGTCCTTCTCAATGTAGAGTCCGCTGGTTGGTATATACGCTTCGGGCTGGTAATAATCGTAATAAGAAACAAAGTATTCCACGGCATTTTCGGGAAAGAACTGCTTAAATTCTGAATACAGCTGTGCGGCCAGTGTCTTGTTATGGGCAAGCACCAGGGTTGGCTTTTGTACCCGTTCAATCACATTGGCTACCGAAAAGGTCTTTCCTGAACCAGTTACTCCCAGCAAGGTTTGATAGCGTTCACCATCATTTAACCCATCTACCAATTGTTGGATGGCTTCAGGTTGATCTCCTGTAGGTTTGAAATCGGAAACAACTTTAAACTTCATCTTGTAAAATTACGAAAGACGCTTGGTTTGATGATCGCTATAAGAGTAGATTTTTGGATATCATCGTTTTAATGAAAAATGTCCGATCAATTCACTATTGGTATTGTCTCTGGCTCTAAACCAATAATCTGCTGCCGGTAGTGTTCCACCATTGATGGTGCCATCCCATCCCCTAGATGTTGGATCTATCTGGACCAATAATTGACCATATCTGTTGTAGATCTCAATACTCACCAGAATAATGTTTCCGCTCATCTCAGGAGGAATATATTGCCAGTAGTCATTTACCCCGTCCCCGTT
>NZ_CAMYKH010000072.1 GCF_947258935.1 uncultured Muriicola sp. | reverse complement strand
GCTGTAAATTGTTTGGTTACATCACCGGGGAGTTGATAGGGAAAAAAGTGGAAATATTTATTCCCCAAAAAATTAGAAAAATTCGGAAAGACAAAAAAGCATCTTATGCCAGCAACACAGAACCTTGGCAAATTGGCGAACATATAAATCTATTCGGCATAAAGCGAAATGGTAGACAATTTCCCCTGGGAATGCGGCTAAGTCCGGCAAATATTGGAGATAAGCAAGTAGAAATTGTTTTTGTAAGAGATACTTCGGATCAGGAAAAGCACCTAAGGCCATTTTGTGAAACAATTGCCAACCTTCCGCATCTTAGGCGTATGACGATTGAGCGAAATATTGTGCGTCAGGAACTTCAAAATAGCTCAGAATTTCTTGGAGAACACCCTAATGATCTTGAGCAAGAAGTCGCGGAACGTACCGAAGTATGCAAAGCCATCTTACAGAAACTTATTGATACAAATTTAAGTCTGGAAGATCAAATGATGGAGACCAAAGAAGCCGAAAAAAAGTCATTGGCGAGTCAGGCAATGTTTACCGCCATATCAAAAAACTTCCCCAAAGGGGTAATTATCGTTATCAATGCCGATTTTGATATCGTCTATATAGATGGAGGTGAACTGTATCGATTAGGTTATAAAAAAAGTCAATTTGAAGGACTTAATATTGATGATATTGATGCTTTTTCAAAAGAAAGGATAGCACGTATCAAAGAAGATGTCAAAAGAACATTGGAAGGCGAACACCTTTCATTTGAGACTCGTTTCAAGAATAAGAACTATGCAGTAAACACCTCTCCACTTTTGAACGGTAATAACATAGTAAAATGGACGCTCTTTGTCTTTAATGATATTACCAAACAGAAACAAGCAGAAGTTGAGATTCGCAAGGCCCTGGTGCAAGAGCAGGAACTCAACAAATTGAAATCACGTTTTATTTCAATGGCATCCCATGAATTCAGAACGCCCTTGAGCGCAATTTTGTCCTCAGCCATACTTCTTCAAAAACAGAACGAATCGGACCATAAAGAAAAACGCATAAAATATATCCAGCAAATAAAATCGAATGTCAGGAATTTGGTGGTTATTCTGAACGACTTTATGTCGCTTGCCAAATTGGAGGAAGGAAAAGTGGCGGTAAAACCAATGCTTTTTGATCTGGTAGCATTTTCAAATACCTTGCTCGAAGAAATAGGGCCCACAAAAAAAAGAGGGCAAACCCTCCAAATGAAAACCAACAAAGAAACTATCGGAGTATACCTAGATCAAAAATTGATGCAACATATCCTTATCAATTTGTTATCTAACGCCATTAAATATTCTGATGTAGATCAGGATATTCAATTGAATTTGATAAGAGGAAAGAAAACCACATGTATAGAAATTAAGGATCAGGGCATCGGCATCCCCATCCATGACCAAACAAATCTCTTTGAACGTTTTTTCCGTGCTGAAAACAGTTTAAACATGCAAGGTACTGGTCTGGGTTTACATATTGTAAAACAGTACACTGAACTTTTGGGTGGTACAGTATCCTTTGAAAGTGAAGCAGGAGAAGGATCTGTTTTTAGGGTTGAGTTTCCGGTGAGATGAAAGGCCTGTATGACAGACTAAAAGTTAGAATAATGAAAAAGATTCTATTGATCGAAGATAACAAGGATGTATGCGAAAATACGGCCGATATTCTAGAATTGTCTAATTACGAAGTGGCCACGGCAGAGAACGGCAGAGTGGGCGTAGATAAGGTCAGAACGTTCAAGCCAGATTTGATCTTATGTGACATAATGATGCCCGTCATGGATGGTTACGAGGTGATAGAGGAATTAAGCAAAGACAATGAAACCGCAAGTATTCCTTTTATCTTTTTGACCGCCAAAGCGGATAAATCAGATTTTCGAAAGGGTATGAACCTTGGTGCTGACGATTACCTGACAAAACCCTTTGAGGAGCACGAACTGCTCGAAGCTGTTACCAGTCGTTTGAAAAAGTCTGATTTTCTGCGAAAGGAATTCTCTAAAAACATAGAAGGCATTCATGAATTTCTCCAGGATGCAGCCAGCTACCTCAATCTGGAACATATCTCAAGAGAGTATCGTCCAAAAAAATACGACAAAAAGGAATTTGTATTTAGGGAAGGTGATGGCGCGCATACTTTGTATTTTATTGAAAGCGGTACTGTAAAGACCTACAAAACCATGGAATCTGGCAAGGAGTTCGTAACTGGCATTCACAAAGCAGGCGATTTTATGGGTCAATTATCTCTTTTGAATCCAAACGGCACTTATCTTGAAACAGCCATGGCAATTGAGAATACAGAGGCTTATGGCATTCCGAAATCGGCTTTTATTCATCTGCTTTACGAGAATAAAGAGGTGGCCCATAAGTTTATTGACATCATTTCAAACAGTCTTATTGAAGTTCAGGAGCAACTGGTTAATATGGCCTACTCATCGGTTCGCCAGCGAGTGGCCAAGAACTTATTGGATATGTTTTATAAGGGGATTATTAAAGATTTCCCCAATGAGGGCATCGATATTCCGCGTGAAGATTTTGCGGGCATGATAGGTACCGCTACAGAAACGGCGATCCGTACCCTTTCTGAATTTAAGGAAGAAGGTCTGATTAAGATGGGCTATGCCAAAAGGATTATCTTATTAGATAAAGAGGCGTTACAGCATATCGTGGATAATAGGTAGGGTAATTAATACAGAAAATATTCGAGTACTTCTTAGTTGATATGTGATCATGATCTATTTAAATAAAGGAGTACATTTTTCTCAATTCTATTTTGAATGTTTTTAATATCCGCTTTTAGGAATTTCTCCCCGGTAATATTCTCATATAATTCTATATACCTATCTGATACTGTTTTTATGTAGGCATCAGACATTTCGGGCACTGTTTGACCCTCTAAGCCCTGAAAGCCATTCTTAATGAGCCACTGCCGCACAAATTCCTTGGAAAGCTGTTTTTGTGGCAAATTGTCATCTTGTCGTTGTTGATAACCCTCTTTGTAAAAGTAACGTGAAGAATCCGGGGTATGGATCTCGTCAATAAGAACGACAGTTCCATTTTTTCGTTTGCCAAATTCGTATTTGGTATCTACCAATATCAAACCTCTTTTTGCGGCAATTTCAGACCCTCTTTGAAATAAAGCTCTTGTATATTTTTCAAGAAGAAGATAATCGGACTCAGAAACAATACCGCGCTTTAAGATGTTTTCTTTTGAGATATCCTCATCATGGTCTCCCTTTTCCGCTTTGGTTGCAGGAGTAATAATCGGTTCGGGAAACTTGTCATTCTCTTTCATCCCCTCCGGCATTGCAACTCCGCATAAGCTTCGTTTTCCACTTTTGTATTCCCGTGCGGCATGCCCTGATAAATACCCGCGTATTACCATTTCAACCTTAAAAGGTTCACAGGCGTAGCCCACCGCTACATTAGGGTCCGGGGTAGCCAGGAGCCAGTTGGGTACTATGTCGGCCGTGGCGGCCATCATCTTGGTGGCGATCTGGTTCAGGATCTGCCCTTTATAGGGAATCCCTTTGGGCATCACTACATCGAAAGCCGAAAGCCTGTCTGTAGCGATCATCACCAAAATATCGTTCTCCAGGGTATAAACTTCCCTTACTTTTCCTTTATAGACCTTTTTTTGTCCGGGGAACTTAAAATTAGTACTGGTTATGGTTTGGCTCATGTAGTCCTTAGTTCTGATGCTCAATATTCCTGTAGGCATCGATCACTTTTTTCACCAATTTATGTCGGATCACATCTTTATCGTCCAAATAGATCATTTCGATCCCTTCTACATCCTTCAGGATAAGCATAGCCTCTTTTAGTCCGGAGATAATCCGTCTTGGAAGGTCAATTTGCCCTGGATCTCCCGTCAGTAAAAATTTAGCATCCTTTCCCATTCTGGTAAGGAACATTTTCATTTGCGCATGGGTAGTATTCTGTGCCTCATCCAGGATCACAAAGGCATGATCCAGGGTTCTTCCTCTCATAAAGGCCATAGGAGCTATCTGTATAGTGCCATTCTCTATGTACAGTGCCAACTTTTCACTGGGGATCATATCGCGCAGCGCATCATAAAGTGGCTGCATATAGGGATCTAGTTTTTCCTTTAGATCTCCGGGCAGGAATCCCAGGTTCTCCCCTGCTTCCACAGCCGGTCTTGTTAAAATGATCCTTTTAACCTCTTTGTTCTTTAGGGCCTTTACGGCAAGAGCAACCCCGGTATAGGTTTTCCCCGTACCTGCAGGGCCAATAGCAAAGACCATATCGTTTTTAGACATAGCATCTACCAATCGGCGTTGATTAACCGTTTGTGCTTTGATGTATCTTCCATTTACACCATGCACCAGGATCTCATTGCTTTGATCCGGGGAGGCATAATCTTCCTTATCATTACTTGTTAAAACGCGTTCTATAACATTTTCATCGAGCTTGTTGTACTTGGTGAAATGCGCAGTTAACATGTGAAAGCGCTTGTCAAACTCATCTAAAAGCTTGTCGTCCCCAAACACTTTGATCTTGCTGCCTCTGGCCACGATCTTGAGTTTTGGAAAATACTTTTTTAGAAGATCTATGTGTTCGTTCTGGTGTCCAAAAAATTCGCGTGGACTAATTTCCGTGAGTTCTAGTGTGAGTTCGTTCAAAGAAGCTATAAGTTATGAAGATGGGATGAATATAAATTTCGAAACGCTGATTTTTTGTTTAATTTTGACATACAAACTTAAGAATAAAACAGTTTGATGCTCCAAAAAAATATCAACAGTCTTGCATGGCGATTATAACATTAACTACGGATTTTGGACATAAAGACCATTTTGTAGGCGCCATTAAAGGAACCATCTATAGTGAATTGGAAGATGCTAAAATTGTTGATATTTCACATTCCATAAGCCCCTTCAACATTCAGGAGTGTGCCTATATCCTGAAAAACTCCTATAAAGCCTTCCCCAAAGGAACCATCCATATTGTGGGTGTGGACGCCGAATGCACCGCAGAAAATCAACATCTCGCCGTATATGTAGATGGGCATTACTTTATCCTTGCCAACAATGGGGTAAGCAGCCTAATAACCTCGGAAATAAAGCCGGACAAGGTGGTAGAATTAAAGATCCCAAATCCCCATCCCGGCGCTTTTCCTGTTTTGGAGGTCTTTGTTAAAGTGGCCTGCCATATAGCCCGCGGTGGTACCCTGGAAGTAGTTGGCAAAAAATTCGATGCCCTAAAAGAACTTAAAGAATTTGCACCCAGGATTACCAATAACGGAGATACCATCACCGGCCGTGTCATCTATATTGATAACTATGGGAATGTGGTCACTAATATTCAAAAGAGTCTGTTTGAGGCGTATCGCAAGGGACGCGACTTTGAACTGCTGGCAAGAAATAAAAAGATAACCAGGATAGTGAATAATTATAGTGAGATCATAGATTTTGATCTGGAGAAACAGCAGCGCAAAGGTCCGGGTGATCTTTTGGCCTTGTTCAATTCTGCCAATTATATAGAACTGGCGATCTATAAGAGTGATCCAAACACCGTTGGAAGTGCGTCTTCCTTGCTGGGATTAGATTATAGGGATACAGTGATCATAAATTTTAAATAAATGATAGTTCGCATCGTAAAACTCAACTTCAAAATCGAAAACATTCCTGGTTTTGAACGCATATTTGAAGAAACCAAAAATGTAATTCGGGGATATGATGGATGTTCGTTATTAGAGTTATATCAGGACGTCAATGACCCCTCTATTTTCTTTACATATAGTCATTGGGAATCAGAAGATCATTTGGCAGCCTATAGAAAATCCGACTTCTTTAAGGAAGTTTGGGGCCGTACCAAATTGCTGTTTGATGATAAGCCCCAGGCCTGGAGTGTTCAAAAAGTACACAGCTTAAATTAATTTCTATGTTCGCCATCTTTAAAAGAGAGCTCACATCCTTTTTTACTACAGCAACAGGCATACTGGCATTGGGCTTGTTTTTGGCTATCAATGGTTTGCTCTTATGGGTGTTTAAGGGACCTTATAATCTGTTCGATTATGGATTTGCTGATCTGTCTGCATTTTTTAAGTTATCTCCTTTTATTTTTCTTTTCCTAATTCCCGCCTTAAGCATGAAAAGTTTTTCAGAAGAAAAAAAATCAGGAACCCTGGAGTTACTGATGATGAAGCCTATTAGCCCGTGGGAACTGGTTCTGGGTAAGTTTTTTGGGATCATGGTATTGGGGATTATCGCATTGGTGCCCACTCTGGTCTACGTTTGGTGTATCTCAGCATTAGGGACCGAACCCGGAAATTTTGATCTGGGAATGGTAGTAGGCGCTTACATTGGGATGGTTTTGTTACTTACTGCATACACTGGTATTGGCCTCTTTGCCTCTACCCTATCCGAAAATCAAATTGTAGCCTTCCTTTCTGCAATACTGCTAGCATTATTTGCTTATCTCGGCTTTCAAGCCATCTCCGGAGTACTCTCAGATGGTAGTATTTCCCTTTTCATTGAAAATATAGGAATGAAAGCCCATTATGAGCGTATGGGTCGAGGGATCATAGATACCCGCGATGTTGTCTACTTTCTATCCATGGCCGTATTTTTTCTCTTTATGACCGTAACCCGATTAAAACAACGTGCTTAAAATGAAAAATACTATCCTACGAAATATCATGCTTGGGTTGGGACTTTTCATCCTTTTAAATCTCCTGGCATCCTTCTTTTATCTCCGTTTCGATCTAACCGAGGACAAACGATTTACTTTGTCTGAGGCTACAGAGACCGTGATCCAGCAGTTCGAAACTCCGGTTATCATTGATGTGTTGCTGGAAGGTGAACTTCCTGCTGAGTTTCAGCGTCTTAAAGTAGAGACTGAACAACTTTTGGAGAATTTTTCCAATAAGAACAGCAACATCAAATACAATTTTGATGACCCCATGGAAGATGCTTCACAGGCAGAGGCAACATTGGCACAACTTCAGAGTATTGGCCTTACTCCAGCGAATGTGACTACAGAAAATGAGGGTAAAGTATCTCAGGAGTTGGTATTTCCTTGGGCCATGGTAACTCATAATGACAAAACGGTTAAAGTAGCCCTTCTTAAAAATAAACTGGGAACCAGTTCAGAAGACAGGATCAACAATTCTGTTCAAAACCTGGAATACGCCTTTGCAGATGCCTTTACGAAATTAGGAATTAAGGAAAAGAAACGGATCGCCGTCATTAAAGGAAACGGAGAACTTGCGGATATCTACCTGGCCGACATATTAGGATCGCTGCGGGAATATTACAACCTGGGTGCCATAACCCTCGATTCTGTGGAAAGAAACCCACAAAACGTATTAGATCAGCTCAAAACCTATGACCTTGCTTTAATCGCTAAACCTACGGTGGCTTTTACAGAAGACGAAAAATATATATTGGATCAATTTATAGTGAATGGCGGGAAGTCGCTTTGGTTGGTGGATCCTGTGGCCATGGAACTCGACAGTCTTTTTAATGAAAAAGGAGAAGCCCTGGCATTGGCAAGGAATTTAAATCTTAATACTTTTTTCTTCAAATATGGGGTCCGCATTAATCCTGTTCTCGTCAATGATCTTTATTTTTCTCAGATCGTTCTTGCCACTGGAGAAGGGAACAGTGCGGACTATAACCCCCTCCCCTGGTATTACAATCCCATGGTATTATCAAAAAATAACCATCCGATAAATACCAACACAGAAGCCCTGAGGTTTCAATTTACAAGTACCATAGATACCTTAAACAATGAGTACAAAAAGACCATACTGGCACAGAGCTCGCCTTTATCGAGAACCGAGACCTTGCCGAAAATTATAAGCTTTAATATTCTTAATTCACCGCCTGACAAAGAACAATACACCAATGGAAATAAGCCATTGGCGGTTTTAATTGAGGGGGCATTTAGTTCAGCATTTCTCAATAGAGTAAAACCAATAACATTAGAAGGCAGTAAAGAAATAGGTCCGGAAAATAAGATGATCGTAATTGCTGACGGGGACCTAATTGCCAATCAATTGCGAAATAACAGGCCATTGGAATTGGGGTATGATAAATGGACAAATAATTTCTATGGCAACAAGGAATTCTTGCTGAATTGCGCGAATTACCTGCTTGATGATTCCGGACTTATAAACATTCGAAACAAATCGGTTGCCATTCCAATGTTGGATGGGGAGAAAATCGCTTCACAGAAATCCAGGTGGCAGTTCATTGCCATAGGGGTTCCCCTCGTTTTTGTTCTGCTTTTATCCCTGCTTTTTTCCATCCGGCGCAAACGGAGATTTGGCCAATAGATGTTAATAAGTAAGTTTTAAGAAAATAGACAATTAGGATATATTTGTTTTTAGATCTTTGAGTAAGGATTTTTCTCAAATTATAGCCGAAAAGACGGAAGTAAGCGATTGTTTTAACATCTCAAAGTAACAAGGTCAGAAGCATATCTCTTATTTCCATGGTAACCAAAAAACAGACATTGTGAAATTCATTGTATCGAGTACGTATTTATTAAAACAACTTCAGGTATTGGGGGGTGTTATCAATAGCAGCAATACCCTACCCATTCTGGATAATTTTCTATTCGAATTAAAGAAGCGCCAACTCACAGTTTCTGCTTCAGATCTGGAAACCACCATGAGTGCGGTTTTGGAAGTGGAATCGGACAATGAGGGGACAATTGCCGTTCCTGCCCGACTTTTACTGGATACCTTAAAGACCTTTCCCGAACAACCCCTAACCTTTATAGTAGAGGATAATCATACGGTAGAGATCAGTTCTAATTACGGAAAATATGCCCTGGCCTATGCCGATGGCGCAGAATTTCCGAAGGCAGTTGAACTTGCAAAACCAAGTTCTACAACGATAATGGGAGATATTTTAGCAACGGCCATCAATAAGACCATTTTTGCAGCCGGGAATGATGACCTTAGACCGGTTATGAGCGGAGTATTCTTTCAATTCTCATCGGAGCATTTAACCTTTGTGGCCACAGATGCGCATAAACTAGTTAAATACAGGCGCAATGATGTAAAGGCCTCTGAGGTAGCCGAGTTTATCATGCCCAAAAAACCATTGAATTTGTTAAAGGGTATCCTTTCCGGGAGTGAAGAAGAGGTGAAGGTGGAGTACAACGATAGCAATGCTAAATTCAGTTTTGAAAATACGGAATTGATCTGCCGACTCATCGATGGGAAATACCCCAATTATGAGGCAGTCATCCCAAAGGAAAACCCAAATAAACTCACAATCTCCAGAAATCATTTCCTGAGTTCCGTACGGCGGGTTTCTATTTTTTCAAATAGAACTACCCATCAGATCAGGTTGCGAATTGCAGGGGCAGAACTCAATATCTCTGCAGAAGATATTGACTATAGCAACAAGGCCGAAGAACGACTTACCTGTGCCTACCAGGGTGATGATATGCAGATTGGTTTTAATTCCAGATTCTTAGTAGAAATGCTCGGTAATTTATCTTCAGAAGAGGTTTCTCTGGAACTAAGTCTGCCGAACAGGGCCGGAATCCTCACTCCTATCGATGGCCTGGATGAAGGGGAACATGTTACCATGCTGGTAATGCC
>NZ_CAMYKH010000071.1 GCF_947258935.1 uncultured Muriicola sp. | reverse complement strand
CTGCAATCCGGGTGTAGGTTTTGGGATCCCAAGACTTATTCTTTTGGTCTTGCCGGTATAGATCCAAATTCTTTAAATATCCTAAAATAACGCCTACAACATATTCGGACATATCAGCTGCTAAAGCAGGATCGATCACTCTGGTTATGTCAACCTTTTTAGGACGTGAGGTATCTTCAAAAATAAAATCGACCCCAGCACCAAAAGACGCGATGCATTGTAAAATTGGATATTTGGTGAGACTGCCTTCCGGGTGTTTCCAGACAATGGCCATAGTGATCTCTTCAACCGGATGAGGTTCCATGAAATGAAATACCGGGAGATCTGGATACTGTTTTAAAAAGGCATTTTTCCAAAGGTCTAATTTTCCATCTTGTCTAATAAGTACTATCGCCATTTCTTATTGTAATTAGCGTTGTTCATTCATTTCTATTACTTCCAGAAGTTGTCCAAATTCCTCTTGAAAGAACCAATCTTGCTGCTGCGTTCCTTTATAAAACAGCAGAATGCGGTCTCTAAACTCGTTTATTAATGAATGTAGCACTAAGTAGTGAATAGCCTCTTTATAAGAGCGCAGCATACTCTTATAAAACCCCTCATTTACTCGTTGGTTCTTTGAGTAGCGCTGAGCCGTTTCCAGGTTAAAAATCATGAATTCACCTAAAAGAAAGGGGTCCATCCCCAGTGTTGTAAAATGCTTGATATATTTATGTGCCAAAGATCTGCGTGCTCTAGCTCGTTTTCTTCTCAGAGGAAAGTATTCATTCGAAACTTTTCTTTTAGCCTCCTGTATAATTTGCTCCTCTTTTGGATTAAAAACAAAGTCATAATAGGTCTTCACTACCGGAAATCTGCCGTAAAGATCAAGGATCTGAAGCTCAAGATCCTTCTTTTTGAGTTCGGCCAGGTACTTTTTTAAGGCGGTTTTGCTCATGGGAATACGTTGAATGGACTTCAAATGTACTTTTTACATTCCGAATATCGGATAAAACAGGCGATGAACCGTGGATTTCATCAGTGTTGTAAGCAAATACTAAAGTTCTCATAAAATATGTATAACAATGGGGGGGTACTTTTGGAAAAGACAGAATAAAAGTGTATCATGATAGGATGTAATTTTTAAATCCATTCATCACATATGAGGCAATTAAAGATAATCAAGCAGGTCACCAACAGAGAATCAAAATCCTTGGATAAGTACTTGCAGGATATCAGTAAAATAGATTTGATCACTGCTAATGAAGAAGTAGAATTAGCCCAGCTTATTAGAGCTGGAGATCAATTAGCTCTGGAGAAATTGACAAATGCAAATTTACGTTTTGTCGTCTCTGTAGCAAAGCAATATCAAAATCAGGGACTTACTCTTCCAGATCTTATTAATGAAGGCAATGTAGGCTTAGTTAAAGCTGCCAAGCGCTTTGATGAGACTCGAGGGTTTAAATTTATTTCGTACGCCGTATGGTGGATACGTCAGTCTATCTTGCAGGCTTTGGCAGAGCAATCCAGGGTGGTACGCCTTCCCCTGAACAAAATTGGTTCTATCAATAAAATAAAGAAGGCATTTTCGTATTTAGAACAAGCACATGAAAGGCCACCTTCTGCAGAGGAGATCGCACAAGAACTAGATATGACGGTTACTGAGGTAAAGCAATCCATGAAGAATGCAGGTCGGCATGTATCTATGGATGCGCCATTAAAAGAAGGAGAGGATTCTAACCTGTATGACGTTATGCGTTCAGGAGAGTCACCGAAACCAGATAAAGGCCTAATGCGCCAATCTCTGAATACTGAGATCAACAGGGCCCTAGACACCTTATCCCCTCGCGAAGCAGATGTGGTAAAGCTATATTATGGAATTGGTGATCAACAATCAATGACTCTTGCAGAAATAGGACAAACCTTTGACCTAACAAGAGAGCGAGTACGTCAAATTCGTGAAAAAGCTATCCGAAAACTGAGGCATAATACCCGGAGTAAGTTACTCAAAGCATACTTGGGTTAATAAGCAGTATATATTACTATTAAAAAAGGGAGCTATTAGGCTCCCTTTTTTACTGAAACAATAAATACACTATATATTTAAGAGCAGCTAAGCCTGCTGATCTCAAAATCTTTTAAAATTTCATTTAAATTTTCAATGAAATTTAAATACGCTGCATTGTCATAATTTGGATTTGCCATAATAGTAGGGTTTTTCAGGGTTAACCAAAACTTCTATAAGTAATCGAGTTCAGCTAATTCATTAATACTTAGGATTTCATTTAAATCCTTGAGGAAATTTAAATATTCCTCACCGTAGGTATCGTATAACATGTTGGTTTGGGTTTATTTAATGAGACTTGGGACTCATTGATTACATAGTAAACATATATTTTCTTTCTTTTTTCAACAACAGTTTGTGGTGTAGTGGCAAATAGTTGTTGTATATAACGCATTTTGCGAGGTAGTTATTGCCAAATCAAAAGCGAACCTGGTATCGTAAGCCTGCAGACACTGCGTAAAAATAATTTCCAGCAGCGAAAACAAACTCTTGCCTGGTTATACCCAAATTGGCACGGTAAAGGGAAGGATTGTCTTTAAAGGAAAACTGATATTCCAGCATTAGCTGCTGAGACTCCACAAATAAAACCGTCTCGGCGATCAATTTACTGTTTGCCAAAAACTGTCTGAATTCTGGCATAAAGCCCATTCCTCCAGAAAATCCTATAAAATTATTGGCATCTTTCAAATATTTACGAGCGATAAGGATACCAGACAGGCCTGTTGTATTATTATTCCTTGGAGTAACATATGGCCGCAGCGAGAAATAATAATTTCCTTTATAGAGACCTACAGACCCCGTATAAATAGTGACATTACTCTCAATGAAGGATAAATACCTTGCCCCAAGAGATGCTTCAATGCCTTTTGGAAGGTTGGCATAAAGGTCCCCTCCAAACCTATGGGTTGGGTATATCTCAGATTGGCTATAGCCATAATTTAAATAAGCGTAAAACGATTTTGATATTTTTGGGTATAGATCTAATTCATATTGAATTCCGTCTATATCAAACCTATTGCTATAATTAATTCTGGGAATGATCTTTCCAAGGGAGGTTTCATGAATAAATTCGAGACCGGAATAAAACATGGGATCGAATACAACATCAAAAACATCCGTGGAGGTAAAAAGGGTAACAGAATTTTTATACTTTTTTGCTTCCTCCGCCGTCTTTTCTGAAGTGCTGCTTGTGGTAGCAGATTCTTCAATACCTTCGAGTTTCTTTAAGATCTCACTTCGAAGTTGTACCAGGGCATCTTCCTCTGCTAAATACAACAATGCTTTATTAGCCAGTCCCAGTGCTAAATTGAAGTTTTCAGCAAACATCTCGTTGCGAATTGCCGCAATCCAAACTTCTTTAAGCTGTCTTTCTTCTGAAGTTATACGATTAAATTGTTTTCGTGCTTCATCATAATTTCCATCCCAGCTATAGGTCTTGGCCAATAAAGTGCGAACATCAGTATAATCCGGATATGCTGTTAATATATTAGTAAGTGTATCCCTGGCTTCCACCCTATTCCCATCAAAGGCAAGCGTCATGGCTCGTTGCAGCGATGCATCAGGATCTCCCGTATATGGAATTTCCTGAGCGTGTATTAATACTGGAAAACTGCATAGAAGTAATCCATGGCAGATATATTTCAAAGTTTTCTTTAAATCATTCATATATATCATCTTCAAAATCAAGGAAGCCTAAATTGCCGCTGTCGAACAAGGTTTGTTCCTTTTTCATTTTTTCTTCAGCGCGTTTTATCTTTTTGTACAGTTCATCATTCTCAATACGATGTTTTCTTATCAGTGCTTTTACATCGGCGACCTTATAATTGGTGTCCGCCCAAAAATAGACGTCAAGAAGAGCCGAATACCCATCTGCATATACCGGGTATTTTTTTATCGCCATTTCCAATATAATTGCTGCTTGTGCGTATTCTTTGTTCCAGGCATGAATACGACCCATTAGTATTTCTGTATCTGCGTGTCCCGGTACCTCTTTCAAAATATGCTGACAAAGAAGAAGTGCTCGTTCACGTTTTCCTTCTATAGCCAGATCGCGCGCAGTCTTATATGCCCTATCATAGTCATCACTGTTAAAGACGCTATTGATCCAGACCATATCCGACTTGCTTTCAGGATGTTCAATTGTATTTTTCTCGCTCTCTGTAACCGGAATTAACTTGTTCTCTCTAGTTACATAGGTATTTACTGCTTTAAATTTCCTGAAGTCTTCTTTTATCGCCTTTTTGTTTTCTTCATTTTCAGGCCTGAATAAACTTAGGTCGGCTCCTATCTCATAAAAAGAAGAACCGGAAACACACTTATTTCCTACAATAAATTCCTGAATATTCCCCTTGTGCCGATATAAGGGGATCATTTTATCTGCTTTAAAAAACCCTTGATGCAGGAGGCCATCACCCAACCAGGATACTTTATTAGGGATTTGCATATCATATCTTGAATCCAACAAACCTGCTATAGAAGGCAGTATATCTGTATGAGCTACCAATGAACCTATACGTGCAGGTGATTTTAAAAGAGGACTATAGATGATCAGAGGCACCTTATATCTTCCCAGATAATCTGCCTGGGGCAGATCTGTTAGGTTATGGCTCCCCGTAATCACAAAGATGGTATTCTGAAATTCGGCTTTGCGCCTGTATTGTCCTATAAAGTTTTTTACAGCCTCATCTGAATATAAAAGGCTGGCAAAGATCTCATCATTTTTATTGATCAGTCTTCTATTTCTACTTGCAAACTTTCCTGAACTCAAGATCTTTTCAACTTCACCTCTGTATTTCTCTTCTTGTGGAATCTTAAATGGATTTTTGGTACTTTGAGTTAGGAAGACATCCAATCTTGGATGATACGTACTCTGAAAATCTTCATACCATTTTCGAAATAATTCACCATCAGGATAACCTAAGGAAATACCGGCTGCATCTGTATCCTGCTGTGAATATGAAGGACCATAGGCCTTTCTGCTAACCAACAGATCTATCTGTTCTTCAAATAAGAATTTTCCAAGATTGTCTAAGGAGCTATTACCTCCAAAATTAAAGGAAGTTTGATAGTCATTTGCCTTTAATATTTCAAAAAGTGTCTTTCTGTCTGTTCTGGATATATTATTGGTAAAACCATTTTCTCCAAAAGGCAAGGATCCAAAGATAGATGGAATACTAGCCACAGACTCGCCGGTATTACTCAGATAATGAGGCCAATACAAGGATTCCTTTAATAATGAGTTTAGATAAGGCATAAACTCATTATAAACAGCTTTTTCACCAACAAAATCGGCACCTACCCCATCCATTACAATAAAGACCAGATTTGGTTTTTTTTCACCCAAAGAAAAATAATCTGCCAACTCATTTGGCGGATCGAAGGGTTTTAACAGCGGGTATTCCTGGGTCCCTTCATATTTATTGAAGTCAAAGGAAGCCTTGGTTTGATGATATAAGAGATACTGTGTTTTGTTTTCATTTACAGGATTCTTCCTCGAGATCAGTGTGGCCAAGAAAAGACTGAAAAGTACGATAGTGAATGGGTACATTCTATTGATCAGCGAATAAATATTGGCCATGATCTTATAGAATAAATACATAAGAACGGAACATGCCAATAAAAGAATTGGTGTTCCATAAAAAAACCTGAGACCACCATTATTTTGTATCCTGTCATAAAAACCTGACCCTAAAATCTCATAGTAGTCTACATAGTAGTTTGTAAGCAACCCCTCTGTAACCAACAACAATAACAAAATTATTGTAACGGTCTTAAATCCAAGATTTGCCTTTATCCGTTCCAGAAAGTTGAATAAAAATGCAAGGAATATAGCACTTAAAGAAGCAAAACCAAGATGGTGGACAATTAATAGAAAAAAGCTCTTATTTAAAATACTATCGAGCACACCAGACCAATACAATCTTGTATTCTGATAAAGCGCCATAAACACCAGACACAGGAAAAAGGACAATACAAGACGTGTAAAGTCTTTCAACTCCTTTCTCTTAGATCCTATGTTAATATCTACCTGCATGTTTTATGCTTTTGCAAATCCTTTTCTGACCTGTGAACCCCAACCAGATTTTATTTTAAATAGTTTTTTGTAATTCCCTCTTACCGATGACCATACTACTATAGGATGAAAAATAATGGGCTCTAAGATGGCAAAGATCATAAGCGTCAAAATATCCCTGGTCCTTGAGTATTGATTATAAGAGTACACTTCCCATAGAATTGCATAGAAAGAGAACATGATAGAAAAACTATAGATTGTAACCGTAATGGCAATAAAAAAGTCCCAGTTCAATATCCCTAAATACAAAAATGCAATGACTGCAATGCACCCCAGAAATTCCAGAATTGGTGCCAACCATTCGTAAAAGAACCAATAGGGATAGCTCAACATGCCTAACCTGCCGTACTTAGGATTAAAGAACATATCCTTATGTGTAAAGAGGGTTTCTAAATTTCCTCTGGACCATCTATCACGCTGGTTCATGAATATTTTCATATCCTCAGGAACTTCTGTCCAGCAAAGGGGATCGGGGATATAAGCCACATGATAGGGCTCTTCTATATCGTGCATATGCCGTCTCATCCTAAATATAATTTCCATGTCCTCCCCTACCGTAGTTGTATCATAGCCACCCACTTCTAGTGCAATTTCCCGATCAAAAAAACCAAATGCTCCAGAAATGATCAAAAGACTATCTAATCTCGCCCATGCCATTCGGCCAAGTAAGAATGAACGGGTATATTCAAGTAGTTGAAATTTGGCTAACCAGTTCTTAGGCAATCGAATCTCTTCAAGTGTGCCACCAGTTATTTTACAGGAATTGGCCACTCTTATTACCCCTCCAACGGCGATCACCCGTTTTTCAGAGTGCTGATAAAAGGACTTTACCACATGCAATAGCGCATCGGGTTGTATAAGACAGTCCACATCAATACATCCAACATATTTATTTTCAGATAAATAGATCCCTGCGTTCAAGGCATCGGATTTACCCCCATTCATCTTATCTACCACTGTCAGTTTTGAAAATGAACGTTGAGTAGATTTATAGATGCCTCTTATTTGTTTCGACCTTATCTCCGGATCTATCTTTCTATCGATCTTTTCAAGTTTATATCCTTCAATTAGTTTCTGCAGCGTATCATCCTTGCTTCCATCATTTACTACCATAACCTCGTAATTAACATATTGCAGGGAAAGAAGTGATCTTACATTTTCTACGATCGTTAGGCCCTCGTTGTAAGCCGGTGCTATAATTGTAATGCTTGGAGATAAGGGTGAACCCATCGTCTTTGAGATATCTCCAAAACTATTTTTGTTTTTATAATGAATGGAATTCCTGGTTGCCAGATAGGCCATAAGAAAATACAGCGCAAACAACACGGTAGAGAACACCATAAACACGATGTTCAAATATTCTAGCAGTATGTTGAATAGGCCGTTGTCCATTACTTATTGAGATCCCTTATTTTTCTAATTTCACGGTCATCTAAATGAAAATTCAAAGAAATTGAGGGCTTCTCCCTTTCGGTATCGGCCCATTTTACAATGCTATCTGGCGTTTGTTTATCTGCATGTTCAGTACGGAGCTTTTGTCCGAGCCTGGAGGCAATATCTTTTGCCTTTTTTCGAACATCCCGGTTAGAATCTTTGGATAAGGATTTTAGAAAACACAATTCTTTGTCATCGCCAAGATCCAGGATCTCATCCAACAAAATAAGTTTAGATTCTGTATCACAATGCCGAAATAGTTCTTCGAAAATGCTAAAACCAAAAGTGGGGGCATTTAGTTGCGCGATACTCTCTTCTTTAGGAGGTTGTTCAATCACATTAACTTTTGACGTTACTATTTCTTCGTCAAGATCACCCCAGTCCACCATTGAACAAGCATCAGTTCCTTCTTCATGCTGATCTATAACAGACCTTTCCTCCACTTCTAAAACGCCATTCTCTTTAATTGGTTCAGGTAAGATTATTTCAATCCCATTGACTTCCATCGCATTGATCTCTTCAATAAGGGCCGGTAATTTATCAGCTTCGGCTTCGTCATGCACTACAAAGGGTAAAAATTTGAAATTCAGGTATTCTACCTCTATGTTTCCCTGCAGGTCTGGCACCTCCACCCTGCTCAGAATATCCTCCAACTCTTTTCTAAAGCCTTCTTCCGGGTGCACTTCCTCAAAGGTTACATCCAACTGACTGAATTTAGGATCCGACTTCCTTTTTTGTTTCTTTTTTTGTTTCTTTTTTGCCATTTTAGGTTGTTTTTGAACTACGATGGGTAAGAAATCCAGAGGCAAATATTTAACCTCAATACTAGTATCTTCAATTTCTGAACGGTCAAGGATCTCGTTGAGCTCTTCCATAAAACAAACCTCAAAAATATCCAGGTCCTCCAGGAAAAGTTCATTTCCTTCTTCCGTGATCACTACTTCTTCTTCTGTTGTTTCAAGTGGTTGTACATTCTCATTGCTTTCAATTTCTAAAGGCTTTTCAAGCGCTGTTTCTTCTTCCTGAACAGCCATTTCCGAATCAATTTTGATAGCAGGATCGAGGTTTTCCACAGGCAGTACCGTGTTAGGACTTATCGCATTGATGCTACTCAAAGCTTTGCTCTTCACATTAAAATTTCTCTCCTTTTCATAGATCTCAAATAGGTATGGAATAATTTCATCTGAACCCAAAGCGCCTAGTGCATCGAGGATAGATATTTTGGTTGCCTGTTTTGATCTTTTGAACGCTGACTTCAACATCGGAATTGCTTCTTTAATCCCAAATTCCTTAATACACTCAATTGCCGCTTGTTTTAATTCATCATCCTTGTGCTTTAACAGTTCAGTAACCGACCTATTTGCGTCTGTCTGGTTAAAATGTCTAATAAGTCGAAGTGAGAAAAGAACCACATCTTTATTCTTTGATGTAAGCCATGCTCCAAATTGCGGGGGAATATAATCTTCCTGATCCCGAAGTATGTCTAAAATCTTGATTTGTTGCCACTCTGAGATGGCGTATTTGTTTGTGTCGAGAAAGTGAGTGATTCCCTCGTGTTTTAAGGAAACCGTTGCAATCTGTGCCTGCTTGCGGATCACACTTCTTTTGTGATTAATATATTTTTTAATAAAGGTATAGGCTTGTTCTACCTGCATCTGTGTTAATTCTACAATGCCTTTGGTTACCACTTCCCAGCGCCAGCTGTTTAATTTTTGATAGGCATCCAGATGTAAGTCAAAATCCTGATATAAGGATAACAATCGCAGTCTTGCATCCCCGGTAAGATCGCGCTGCAGATCCAGAAGTATTTCTTTGAGAACGCTGCGATTGATGGGGTCTTTTATAAACTCCCGTATCTCCACCTTTAGTTCTATGTACTCATACTTTTCTTCCTTACTGGCATCTTCTCCATAAAAGAGAAAATTACTGATGATAGGGGTAAGTTGTTTCCTTCTATCGTTTATGTTCTTTGTCTTGGCAGATAAACGATTCCTAAAGAAGAAGATAAAAGCAAAATAGAGTAAACATAAACTTCCAAACAATACACTAAGATCCCACAAAAGATCCGTATGGATCTTTGGGACACTAATGAGTGTAAATGATTGGTATGTGAACACTATTTTATTCAATAATTACGCTTTGTTTAATTCCCTTGTTACGCG
>NZ_CAMYKH010000070.1 GCF_947258935.1 uncultured Muriicola sp. | reverse complement strand
TGGCTTGCTTGGCATATGTGTCCAGACTTCCGGTTACACGGTCATCAAATCGCATACCGATAGCAACGAGCAAATCACATTCATTTGTAAGGACATTGGGGCCATAATTTCCATGCATACCTACCATCCCAACATTTAGCGGATGGTCTGTATTCATGGCAGATAGTCCCAGTATGGTCCATGCGGCAGGGATACCTGCTTTTTCTACAAGCTGTTTTAGTTCATCCTCTGCTTCGCCAAGGATCACTCCCTGTCCAAAAACGATATATGGTTTCTTGGCATTGTTTATCAATTCTGCTGCTGCATTTAGGTTTGCTTCCTTTGCCTTTGGAACTGGTTGATAACTACGAACCCCCTTACAATGCTCATAATGAAAATCGAGTTCATCGAATTGGGCATTTTTTGTAATATCGATCAGCACAGGACCCGGTCTCCCAGATCTTGCAATAAAAAAGGCTTTTGCCAGGATCTCTGGAATTTCAGTAGCGTTGGTTATTTGATAATTCCACTTGGTCACCGGAGTAGAGATGCCAATGATATCAGTTTCCTGAAAGGCATCAGAACCTAACAGATGTCTGGGTACCTGACCAGTAATACAAACCATTGGAGTGGAATCTATCTGGGCATCGGCGAGACCGGTAACCAAATTAGTTGCTCCCGGTCCTGAGGTGGCCAATGCAACCCCAACCTTACCGCTAACTCTGGCATATCCCTGGGCAGCATGTGTTGCTCCCTGTTCATGTCTTGTAAGGATATGGGTAAGTTTGTCCTGGAATTTGTATAACTCATCATATACCGGCATAATAGCCCCTCCGGGATATCCATAGATTAGATCTACTCCCTCGGCCAGAAGACAATGAATGATAGCCTCTGCACCACTGATCTTAAGTTTAGCAGGCGCCTTGGCCTTGGACTTATTTTTTTCAATTGTTTCCATATTCTTTTATCTTACAAACTAGCAGACCCTATGCCAGTAACCTGGATGGGGTCTTATAGAAATTATCCTTTATTTAAATTCATCTGTCACGCATCCCTGGGATGCAGACGACACTGTTTTGGCATACTTGTATAAACTTCCTTTGCGCACCTTTAAAAGGGGTTGCTTCCAGGCAGCTTTTCTCTTGTTTAATTCTTCATCTGACAAGGCTACACTAATGCTGTTCTTTATAGCGTCTATGGTGATCATATCCCCATCGTTGAGCAATCCTATTACACCGCCTTCCTGAGCTTCTGGTGATACATGTCCTACCACAAAGCCATGGGTGCCACCGGAAAATCTACCATCGGTAATCAAGGCCACCTCTTTACCTAATCCGGCACCCATAATGGCAGCCGTAGGTTTAAGCATTTCAGGCATTCCTGGTCCGCCTTTTGGCCCTTCATATCTTATGACAACTACATCGCCCTTTTTGACCAATCCTTTTCCAATACCCGCATTGGCTTTGAATTCGTCATCGAATACCTTTGCCGGACCTGTAAAATGATAGCCTTCTTTTCCTGTTATCTTGGCAACAGCCCCTTCGGTAGCCAGGTTACCATATAATATGCGCAAGTGTCCTGTATCTTTAATAGGATTCTCCAAGGAGTGAACGACATCTTGACCTTCGGTTAATCCTGGAACATTATTAAGGTTTTCTGCAACTGTCTTTCCTGTAACGGTAAGACAATCGCCATGCAACATCCCATTTTCCAACATAAACTTCATAACCGCCGGTGTACCACCTACCCTGTGTACATCCTCCATCAAGTATTTTCCGCTAGGCTTTAGATCGGCCAGGAACGGAGTAGTATCGCTTATATGTTGAAAATCATCCAAAGTAAAACTTATCTCGGCTGCTTTAGCTATTGCCAGAAAATGCAGCACCGCATTAGTAGATCCGCCCATAACCGTAATAAGCCTGATGGCATTCTCTAATGACTTTCGAGTGATGATATCGCTAGGTTTAATGTCATTCTCCATAAGATAGCGGAGAGCCTTTCCAGACTCTATACAATCGTTTTCTTTTTCAGGACCTATAGCCGGATTGGAAGAATTATACGGCATGGCCATCCCCAGAGCTTCTATGGCCGAAGCCATTGTATTAGCTGTATACATGCCTCCACAGGCACCGGCACCAGGACAAGCATTTTGGATAACGCTTTTGAATTCCTTCTCGTTCATGGTCCCTGCTACTTTTTCTCCCCAGGCCTCAAAAGCACTCACTATATCTAGTTTCTTGTTGTTTAAACATCCGGAAGCTATGGTGCCACCATACACCAGTACCGAGGGTCTGTTGAGTCTTATCATTGCCATCAAAGCACCCGGCATATTCTTATCACATCCCACTACTGTAATCAGGCCATCATAGTTCATAGCCTGCACTACAGTTTCCATTGAATCGGCAATGATGTCTCTGGAAGGAAGCGAATATCGCATCCCGTAGGTTCCCATAGATATACCATCACTTACCCCAATGGTATTAAACACCAATCCGATAAGATCTTTTTCTTTCAATCCTTTTTTTACATGTTGGGAAAGGTCATTGAGGTGCATATTACATGGATTGCCTTCATAACCGGTGCTCCCAATTCCTACCAACGGTTTTTTAAGATCATCTTCAGAAAGACCAATGGCGTAAAGCATGGCCTGAGCCCCCGGTTGCGTGGGATCTTGTGTTACATTCTTACTGTGTTTGTTTAAATCCATGTATATCTATCCCTAAAATCTTTGTATTACTCGTAAATACTATAGTTTCCAAAGATACTTGTTTAAAAACCCTGCTTTTAAAAACATCAGATATTGGTATAAATTCAATAGGATAAGATTAAAGTTATTTATCTGTATATCAGCTATTTAATACTTGATAATTTATCATATTCAATACATATAATTGTTGCTATTTCCTGTTTAATTTGATAGTTCTTACGGTAAAAAATTACCTATTTTTGGAAATGCAAAATTCAATCGCTCAGAATGTAGAGGCTCAAAGGCAGTTCTTTTCAACTCAAAAAACCAAAGATCTGGCCTTTAGAATAAAGACATTAAAATTACTTCAAAAAGAAATAATTCGTCAGGAAGATGCTATATGTGATGCCTTGTACGCCGATTTCAAAAAACCAAAGTTTGAAACTTTAGTGGCTGAAACGCAGTTCGTATTGGCCGAGCTGAAATCTGTCTGCAAATATCTAAAGTTGTGGGCCAAACCAGAAAGGGTGCCCGGAAGTTTACTGAACTTCCCTTCTTCAAATTGGATCTACAAAGAGCCTTATGGCACAGTATTGGTCATGGCTCCCTGGAATTATCCTTTCCAACTGGCGATTTTGCCTCTTGTCTCTGCCATTGCTGCAGGGAATACTGTAGTATTAAAACCCTCGGAATTAACACCATATACGAGTGCACTTCTTAAAAAATTGGTCGCATCGGTCTTTCATGAATCACATGCCATAGTAATTGAAGGGGACCTCCCAGTTTCTCAACAATTATTGGCAGAGAAATGGGATTATATTTTCTTTACTGGTAGCACGAAGGTTGGGAAGATTGTGTACGAAACTGCAGCCAAAAACCTTACGCCTGTTACCCTTGAATTAGGTGGAAAAAGCCCGTGTATTGTAGATGAAACAGCGCTTCTTTCACAAGCCGCCAAACGGATCGTCTGGGGAAAATTTCTGAATGCCGGGCAAACCTGTATAGCTCCGGATTATATTTTAGTACAACGAAAGGTGAAAGATTCCCTAATTGAGGAATTGAGCAAGACCATTACCAAATTCTTTGGCTCCGATGTGGAAGCTTCTGCTGATCTGGCGAGAATTGTTTCCAAGGATCATTACAATCGACTTCTTGGTTTGTTGGCCGATGAGGATATTGTCTTTGGTGGGAAACGGAATGATAAAGACAACTTCTTAGGACCCACCTTACTCAATGAACCTACGCCAGAAAGCAGGATAATGCAGGAAGAGATCTTTGGCCCTATTTTACCTATAATTTCTTATGAACAAGAGGAAGATATTGCCCAATGGATCCTAGCCTTTGGCAAACCGCTTGCCGCGTATATTTTTTCCAGGCGTACTTCTTTTCAGGACAGAATTTTAAAGCGCTATAGCTTTGGTGGAGGCGTTATCAATGATACCCTAATACACATCTCAAATAAAGAACTTCCTTTTGGTGGCGTGGGCCAAAGTGGTATTGGAGCCTATCATGGTAAAAGATCTTTTATGGCTTTTTCACATCAAAAATCAATTGTAAAAAGAGGAACATGGTTAGATATCCCATTGAGAAATCCGCCGTATACCTTGCCCCTATCCATATTAAAAAAGATAAAAAACTTCTTTTAGAGGCTAGGGCAACTTAAATGAAATAGAATCCCCGAATGTTTTCTGCGCCAATATATCAATAGCCTTCTCAGAAAGTTGCAAGATCCTGGGATAACCGCCCGTAGTTTGTCCATCTCGCATTAGGATGATCAATTTTCCACCAGGCGTTACCTGAACGGTTCCGGGTAAGGTTGCAGATGTCAACATGATATGTGTATGTTCTCCAATAGACTCCTCTAACTGATATGCCATTCTGTTATTCTCTTTGGCAATCGTAAATGAACCATTAAAAATAAGCTCTTTTTGGGCATCAGATAAGATTTCATACTCTGGTCCCAGGCTTACATTAAGCGTTTTGAATTTGTCTATATCCTCTCTTTTGATATGGGTGATCTTAGGTTCAAAATCTGCCACCTCATCATAGGGGACCTCCATCCTGGAATCCAAATGATTTATTTCTGTGATTGGGGAATAAAAAGACCTGCTGTTTAATACTAAAGGGGTTTGAAAACCATTTTTTACAGCCAGGTATCCTCTTAGTCCGTCTATGTGCTTACCAAAGGCCAGTTTATCTCCCGCATTCACTTTGTGAACACTGTGATTATCTATGTCCTTGCCATTTAGCTGAGGGGAAAGGTTGGCTCCTGATAGGGCTATCCAGGTTTCTTCTTCAAATTCGAGAAGAGGCCCGGACATGGTTATTTCTAAGACTGCGTCATTTTCATCATTTTCGAGCATGGCATTTGCCAGTAAGGCAGCAGCCTGATCCATTGCGCCGGAAACAGGGACTCCCATATGGCGAAACCCAAACCTGCCTTGGTCCTGAACGGTAGTGAAAAATCCACTTTTAATGACTTTAAGCACGTGTAGATTCTTTTTTTAAGAGGTCGATCCCTACTTCAGCCTGAATGACATGAAGATCGAATTGAGCTCTTGTGATAGAATAGAATTGAATAGAATCGCCTACACTTACAAAGCAAGGATTCTCTTTTTCTGCATTAAAAATAGGAATAGGACAGTTTCCAATAATATTCCACCCGCCCGGGCAATCTTGTGGATAAATACCTGTCTGTTTTCGCGCCAGTCCCACCGCCCCTTTTTTAACATTAAGCCTTGGAGTGGCTTTCCGTGGGGTTTCAAGATCTTTTGGCACACCGCCTAAATACATGAATCCGGGTAAAAACCCAATCCCGTACACGATAAATGTTGAGGTTGTATGAAGTGTAATGATTTGTTCAATAGACTTCCCTGTATGTTTGGACACCTCTTCAAGATCGATCCCAAACTCGGGATCATAACAGACCGGGAGCCTCCATAAATGCGTTTGCTTTTTTGCACCTTCCTTTCTTTCCCGATACAAATTTTCTAATTGGTTAGAGGTTGCTTTATGATCAATATTTTTGTGAATATTTATAAGTGTCAATGAGTTATATGCAGGAACTATCTCCCATTCCTTGTCATTAAAACTATTGAGAAAAAGGAAGTCTTTAAAAATAAGAATGTCATCTAAGATGCTACGCTCTATTTCATTGGGCCATTCAATCAGAATGGCGTGTACGCCAAAAGGCTTTATTTGTATGGGGTACGAATTCATTTCTCTAAATGAATATGATGCTTTGGTAATTCTTCGGAAAGATACATCAATATTTCATACGCACTAACAGTATCACCGTGAATACAAAAAGTATTGGCAACTATAGGAACCAAATCTCCCTCAGGGACCTGCACCTCCCCTTTCTTGATCATAAGAAGCAAATGTTTCAGTACCTGTTTTGGGTCCGAAATAATAGCATTAGTCTGGCTACGCGGCACCAAAGAAAGATCCTTTCTATAATTACGGTCACCAAAGGCTTCATAGATAATCTTATATCCCATTTGTAAGGCTTCCCCTGCTATGACAGAACCATAGGCAACATAAAGGGATATAGTATCTTTGACGTGGAGAATAGATTCCAGATAGCTTTTCGCTAACTCCTTATCCTTTGCCAAATCATTGTACAAAGCTCCATGGGCCTTAATATGGTGCATAGAAGCTCCATGAGCTCTTATCAAGCTATCTAGCAGTTCTACCTGAGAGCGAATACTTTCTTTGAACTCCTCCGGAGGTAACGACATGCTTTTTCGGCCAAAGTGCTCCCTGTCCGGATAGGATGGATGTGCTCCTATTTTAATTTGGTGTTTTATGGCAAGTCTTATCACCTTGTTCATTGTCTCGCCGTCGCCCGCATGGCCGCCACAGGCAAGATTACAAGAGGAAATAAATGGAAATAGTTGGGCTTCATTATGAAGTCCTTCCCCTACATCACAATTGATGTCTATTGTCCATTTCTTATTCATACGTTTCCAATAACAGACCAGATACTCTTAATACCCAGAACAATGATCAAAAGCAGCAACAGTATACCGGCTACATTTTGCCACCTCTTATTCTTATATGCTCCCATCAGGCTCGACTTATTGACTACCCATAATAAAAAGATACATATAACAGGCAGTAACAAACCATTTGCCACCTGGGCAAATTTAATGATTTCGATAGGGCGTATCTGAAACGACTGAGATACTACACCAACCAAAAGTATGAATCCCCAAACCAACCTAAATTTATAGGATCTAAGGCCATCCTTCCAGTTAAAGCAACTGGCAGCTACGTAAGCGGCTGCTAATGGAGCTGTAATCGCCGAAGTGATGCCGGCAGCAAATAATCCAATCCCCATGAAGTATCTGGCAGTTTGCCCATATAGTGGTTCCAGGCCTTTAGCCAGATCTAGTCCATTTACTACTTCCAACTGCTGATTTGCAGTAGCGGTAATAATGATGGCCATGGAAATTATCCCTCCCAATCCAATTGAGAGGATAGTATCCCAACGAACAGCCTTCAGGTCTTTAGCAGATTTCCATTTTTCACTTACCAGGGAAGCGTGCAGAAATAGATTGTAAGGCACTACGGTAGTGCCAATCAGTGCAACCACTGTGAATAAGCTGTCTTCAGGTAGTGACGGAATGAACAGTCCGGCCAGGATTTTCCCTATTGCCGGTTTAGTAATTACCGCCGCCAGCACAAAAGAAATACTCATAAGCATAACGAGCGATATGAAGATCTTCTCCAGCACCTTATAAGATCCGACATATAACAAGGAAAAAGCACAGCCCCCAATTACCCAGGCATACCAAAACTTAGGGCTTCCGCCAAGTATTGCTTCCATGCCTAAAACTGCTCCCCCAATATTACCGGCTTCATAGGCTGTATTACCAATAACTATGGCAGAGAGGACTATCAGTATCATAAGGTTCCTCAACCACGGCCGTTTTAACTCATTTCTAAAACTGGCCGCCAGCCCCTGCTGTGTAATGATCCCAATTCTCGCTGCCATTTCCTGAAATACTACTGTTGTAAGTATAGAAAGCAGCATCGCCCATAAGAGCGCAAATCCAAAGTCGACGCCAGCCAAGGTGCAGGTAGTAATAGTACCTGGACCTATAAAAGCGGCAGCAACAAGTACGCCCGGACCAATTTTTTTAAACACGCTTTATCTTTAATTTGATTTGGAAAGTACATTAAAAATAAATCTTTCGCGAAAATTTCATGAATTCACTGCTCAGAATTGAGGAGCAAATGTTAAAAAAAGTGTTGTTCGTCTAAAAAAATGCAGTTCGTCTAAAAACAGGGGGTCGTTCATCGATGTTATAAAATAATCGATAGTTCTCAAGGTTATAATAGACCCAAATCAATTGACCTACCTTGCATGACCTGTTTAGAATGTAACAAACAACTTAGCTATGTCGATCACAAAACCTCCATGGAAACCTATGGGGTTGAATTATGCGGAAAGCATAAAACGCGTATCGACAAACTTATCAGATCTAATGGCACACCATTAGCCGCTATACAACTGTATTATGCGCTGAAAGAAATAGGGGTCTACCCAATGCTCGAATGGTGGGATGGGAAAAAATCAGTAGATATAGCTATCTCACGAGTAAAACTCAATATCGAGATAGAGACAGAATATCAAATGCTTACACATGAACAAGCCATGAACAATCTGGAAGAGACCATGCACTCTTTTAAAAATGGTTTTACCACCATCCGTATTCCGCATGTGGTCATTAAGCATTACCTAAAAGAAACCGTAAAGAGCATCTATGGGATCATTGAAGGTTTAAAAGTGAACATAAAAGTAATTTAACAATAGTGGGCAGCTTAAAATTGGATTCTATGGAGCAAGAAAGCAAATACACGGTTAGGTCTTATAATGTTAGTAAATTAATACTATGCCTTTTGACCATTGCCGCTCTCGCAGTGATGATCAATACTAATCCTGTGCTTTCTCGTTACCTTTTTGGCTTGCCTGTAGTTCTTTCCGGTCTGCTTGGCATCGTAGGAAGTGTTATTTTGTATAAAGGGAAAAACGAACCTATAGATGAGAAAAAGATCATAGCGTTTATAGTAAACACTGCCATGGTACTTCTTATCATCGCCATCTTTATTTCTAATACGCTTTATTAGTATTACCCCATCTCTTATACAGTAAACCCAAGCCTGAAAAAGCATCCTTCTTTTTCTGTCTGATCTGTCATTTTAGGCAGTATCCTCCTACTCAATTTTTTCAATTTATTTTTCTAAATATTGAAGTAAGGGATCTCCTCTATTAGGAATATTTGTATCTTCTTCTATACAAATTTCAACTCATGAAAAACATAGACAGAAGACAATGGCTCAAAACAATGGGCCTAACAGGAGGCTTTACCCTTATGGGTGGATTGGGCGCCATGGCATTGGAATATGAACCAAGACCCCTTTTGCCAGATGGCCCTGTAAAACTCAATTCCAATGAAAATCCGTACGGACCATCTAAAAATGTACGAACTGTCATTAGTAATAGCTTTGATATTGCTTGTAGATATCCTTTTCAGTATTTAACTAAGCTCGTTGCAGAAATTGCCGAGAAAGAAGGTGTTTCCAAAGATTGTGTGGTGGTCACCGGTGGCTCTACAGAAGGTCTTAAAGCAACCGGACTTGTTTATGGAATTGAGAGCGGTGAGATCATTGCCGCAGATCCTACATTTCAGGCAATGTTATCTTATGCCGAATATTTTGGCGCCTATGTACACAGGGTACCGCTTGATGAAAAAATGGAGCACGATCTGGAAGCGATGAGCAAAAGAATTACCAGCAAGACCAGGTTGATCTTTCTTTGTAACCCAAACAACCCTACCGGTACCTTACTGAAGAAGGAGTCGCTACGCGACTTTTGTATGTCTAACGATGATAAAGCAGTTATTTTCAGTGATGAGGCGTATTACGACTTTATTACGGAGCCAGACTACCCTTCTATGGTAGAACTGGTAAAGGAAGATAGAAATGTGATCGTCTCCAAAACCTTTTCCAAGGTATATGGCCTGGCCGGAATGCGCATAGGGTATCTTATCGCCAGACCGGATATTGCTACCCGACTTAAAAAAGCGGTGATGGCGAATACAAATGTTTTAGCCATAGAAGCTGCTCGTGAGGCTTTGCGAGATGATGAATTTTACAAGTT
>NZ_CAMYKH010000069.1 GCF_947258935.1 uncultured Muriicola sp. | reverse complement strand
TCTTGAACGATCTTGTATAAGTCCGGGATCACCGTTTTTGCGAGTCTGGAATTATTGTTTAAAAGCACACAAATTCCTATATCGGCTTCAGGGAAGACTGCAATTTCATTTCGGTAATTATTAACACTTCCACCATGGTGCCAAATGGTTTTTTCCTGCGAAGAATCGTCCTCAACAAATTTATGGATCCTCCACCCGAAACCGTAATGAGATGATACATGTCCTGGCCAGCGCTGATAATATTTGCTATGCCCTTTTATTTCTATAAACTGGTTAAAAGTTTTTTCTAAAGCCGACTTGCGCATTATCTCCGGATTATGTCCTAATAAAAACCGCATCCATTTTGCCATATCTTGCGCATTTGCACTAATGCCTCCAGCCGCAATAGCATTGTAATAGTTATTCCTCAGCTTTTTAGGCTTCCAACTGTTTCTTCTTTTTGAATGAGGGATGGCAACATTTTCCTTATGTGCCAGAGATTCGTAATTCATTGTAGTGGAGCACATTTCCAGGGGATTAAAAAATCTATTCTCCAATGATTTTGTGATTGTCTGTCCGGTAGCCTTGTACATCATCTTCTCAGAGAGGGCAAACAGGGCATTCTGGTAACTGTAAACAGCTCCGGGATTACTAATTGGTTGTACTTCTTTAAAACGCTTGGCTATTTCTGTCAAAGATAATCCGGCCTCAACCAGATTGGTATAACTGTGGTAAGGTGCCCCTGAAGTATGTGATAAAATATTGGCCAATGTAATTTTATCTGTATTACTTCTGTCTCCCAACTGGAATTCCGGAACATACTCGCTTACTTTGTCTTTCCAATCCAATTTGCCTTCATCTACTAAATTGGCAGCCAAAATACCGGCAAATCCTTTAGAAAGAGATCCGAGTCGGAACATGGTTTGGCTATCAACATCACCATTTGTCCTAATATTTCTTTTACCGAAGCCATCGGATATCACAATCGAATCTCCTCGAACGATACTCACCCCGGCTCCTATTATGGATCCTGAAGCTATGGCCTTATCAAAATATGCTTTTATGGCAGCTTTTAATTCCTGTTGTTGCAAGGTATAAAGCACTGCCTTTTTTTGATCGAAGAGATTATTTTTTGGCTGAGTAGTTGAAACTAAATTTTTTGAATCAGTAAGGGATATAGAGCTATTTACGCCTGAGGTTAGGGCATAAACCATAATTAAAAAAAGTATTGATCCTCCTAAGATTTTCAATCGCTGCATAAGTAGGTTTATATTTAATTTTAGGACGTTACAGGGTGGAAAATTGTATTATCCGTTATAATAACCCATTAAAGCCCTGAATATTATACATTTCACTTAGAATTACAATAATTTATTTAGAAAATTCCCATTCATAACGAAGTAATCTATTTAATTCTTCCGAGTGATAGAAAATAAGTGCCAGGTATTAGGTTTGAAGGACGAAATTAGATGTTCGCCCTTTGTACTTCCATAAAAACACTCCTATGTTAAGACCTTAATATGCGATTATTGTTCACATTAAAGGAATAACTGCCAATCTCTTAAACTCTTTTACCAGACATAGCATTACGCCTGTCTGCAGATAGCATGGCTCGCAAGTCCGAAGAACCTTTTAGAAATTCCAATACGAAAGGAAGGAACCACCTATTCCACTCAACATTATGGGAAAGTCGGACTATTTTTTTTATATTTAAGAGATTACACTGCTAAACTTGACTGCCTATGTCAGCATACGAAATCGAAATTATCTTAAGCAGGCAGCTGGCAGATTGTCTTACCGTTCCTGTTTTTTTAGTAGATCCAGAAGGAACCCTTATATTTTACAACGAACCGGCAGAAGTAGTCCTGGGTCAAAAGTTTCAGGATACCGGGCCTATGCCGGTAGGCGATTGGGGAACATCATTTTTTCCACATGATGGGGAGGGAAAGGATATACCTCCGGAGGAACTTCCGTTAGTACAGACCATACAAAATAAAGTGCCCGCTCACAAGACGTTTTGGATCAAATCCCTGAAAGGAAAATCCACTAAAATATCAGTAACCTCTATCCCAATAATCGGGCGATCTAAGAATTTTTCAGGGGCCATGGCCATTTTCTGGGATAACGAAATCATAGGATGAAGGTAAAGCTACACGGTACCCGGGGAGCTTATCCTACCTCCTCCGCAAACAATCAAACGTATGGGGGGAATACTTCATGTATAGAGGTCATTAATGGTGAGGAAAGAATAATTGTTGATGCGGGGACCGGAATTTTAGGAATCGATTTTGACACCTTTTATGACGCAGACCGAATCGATATCTTATTGACTCATTTGCATATGGATCATATCCAAGGTTTGGCTTTTTGCAAACCCTTGTTCAACGCCAATAAGGAAGTACATATCTGGGGTCCCGGCGGTAGTCCTGAATCGCTTCAAGCCAGATTGAATCGATTTTTATCGCCGCCTCTATTTCCAATATCTTTGAGGGATATCCCTTCTAAGCTAATTATACAGGAACTCCCCAATACAACTTTTACTATTGGTAATTTTGCTATAACCGCAGAATACATAAGTCATCCGGGGCCAACGGTTGGCTTTCGCATTCAATGTGGTTCCAAAACGGTAACCTACATGCCAGACCACGAACCTGTGATCGGAAAAGCACACCTTTTTCCTGAAGATGAATGGGTTTCAGGATTTAAATTGGCTCATCGATCAGATCTCCTTATACACGACTCCCAATACAGCAAGGAAGAATATATGAACAAAGTGGGATGGGGACATGGCTCCCTGGAAATAGCTGCGGAGTTCTGTTCAAGAGCGGAGGCTAAACACCTATTGTTGTTCCACCATGATCCGGCGCATTCTGATGACGAAAGAACCCGAATGTTTGAAGATTTTATGAAAAGGGCCAATTATAATTTTCCGATTGAGCTGGCTGTTCAGGGACATGAGATAGAAGTTTAATTTACCAAAGTCAACCTTTAGTTTAGGAGCTTTAGCAATAAAAACTTGTGGATATAAAGTTAGGTATACATTTGAAAACCTGATTTTCATTGAATAAAAGAAATACTACTTCCGGACATAAAACTGGGTTATTCATCCAAATAGATTATAATAAGAGCCTTAAATTGACTATCTTAAGTGTAGTTTTTTGATCCTATCTAAGTAAGACTATAGAGGTTGGAATGTCATTTGGGATAGTTCCTGAAATTCAACTTCACTAGGCTCAGATTGTAGCACTAAATAATTCTCCCCACTTAATCATTTAAAGAACTCTATTATGAAAACAACTCATTCACTATTAATTTTAATGGCAGTTATGAGCCTAGTGGCTTGTAAAGACAAAAAAGAACCGGAATTAAAAAGTTCAGAACTTCCGATTACAATTTATTCAAATAATATACATGTAATTACACTATACGTAAACACTGCTGAAATTAACAATGGCAATATAGATGAGTATGCTAATTTTGGACAACCAGACTCTATTTCGAATGAGGATTATATAACTCATGTAAGAAAGGGAGACATTGTTATCTGGAAAGGGGTTTCTGTTACTGATCCCTTGGATATTGTCAATATTTCTTCCATTAATCACCAAGGGGGCCCAAAATTATTTAATAAGAATTTGCTTAAAGGAAATGGAGGTGATGACGAAGGTGCTAACGAAGTAGTCATTGGGGTAGTTACCAAAGGCCCTGAGATGAAAGATGGAATTTCGCTGGATAAAGAAAAATATGTGCTGCATTTCAAAGTAAAGAGAAACGGGAAGCCGCAAGTTCAACCGTACAAAATTGATCCGTATATTAAGGTGAGTCAATAATATCTTTTTGTTACCTGTGTATCTATGCTGAAATCAAACTTACATATATCACTAAGTTTATTTAAAAAAAAAGCCTGTCTACTAGTGGGCTTTTTTTGTTTTTTTGCTTCAGGTATTTATGGTCAGAACCAGATTATTGCAGACAGCCTTGAAACTATATACAATTCGGGGAACTTTGAAGAAAAGGACCGATTACAAATCCTGTTTAACCTTGCCAAGCATCATGCCGATATCCAAAAGTCATTGCAATATAGTAATGAACTCCTTATCCGGGCAAAAGAAGCAGATTCAACTGAACGTATCATTGGGGCATATATGGAAAAAGGTAGTGCCTACAGGCTTAAAGGCGATCTAAGTAAGGCGCTGGAAAGCTTTTTCGAAGGTGTAAAAATTGCCAAAGAAAAAGAACGTAACCGCGATTTGGGACTATTATATTCAAACATTGCCATAGTGTATTCCATAATGGGTGATGACCAGAATACGATCCTCAATTATAAAAATGCCATCTCAATACTTAAAGAAGAGAATGATTCGATAGGTTATGCCAATACGCTGGAAAATTTGGGTAACTATAACTTTGAATTAGGCCAAGCTGATTCGGCCCTGGTGTTTTTTAAACAATCTGGAAAGATTTACAAAGCCTTGGGCTATAAACGTGGCATCGCTTATAATCTTGGCAATATCGGGCTCACCTACGCCCTGAAGGGAGAGAATGACATCGCTGAAAAAAATATTGGCCTGGCTACTGAAATGCTGGAAGAACTTGGGGATTATCATCCTATTTGTGTTTACCTTACTTATATATCTGATATTTATGCGGAACGAGGTGATTGGGATGCAGCTTTTGGTTTTGCACATAAAAGTTTGGATCTGGCAAATCAATATAGTTTAAAGAAGCAGATTAGCGATGCCTATAAAAAACTCTCAGAACTCTATGAAAAAAGAGGGGATACTAAGGAATCCCTTAAATATTACAAAAGCCATATCGCATTTAGGGATAGCGTTACAAATATCGGTGTGGTACAAGAGATGGCCAATCAGCGTGCAAATTACGAAGTTGCTCAAAAGCAAATAGAAGTAGATCTGCTTAACGAGAAAAAAAATAAACAGGATATCATTTTTACTGCTATGATCATTATTGCTGGGTTAACGATCATTCTGCTACTAACCCTTTATTGGTATTATAGAGCTATTTCGAGAGAGAAAAAAACATCGGAGAACCTCCTCCTTAATATCTTGCCCTCTGATACAGCTGAGGAATTAAAAGAATTTGGTAAAGTGCAGGCGAAAAAATTTGATTCTGTTTCGGTCTTGTTCACCGATTTTAAGGATTTTACCAGATACTCTTCCTCCCTGACACCGGAAAACTTAGTGCGAAGTGTGGATTACTATTTTTCAAAATTTGACGAAGTTATCGGAAAGCACGGTTTGGAAAAAATCAAAACAATGGGTGATTCCTATATGTGTGCCGGAGGTTTGCATTTTCATGAAGACGATCACGCGATAAAAATGATGCAGGCGTCTTTTGAAATGGTCCAAATTATGGAAGAATCCAAAAATGATTCCGAAAATATCATGGCCTATGATATCCGTATAGGCGTCAATACTGGCCCCGTGGTAGCCGGGGTGGTGGGTACCAAGAAATTTGCTTATGATATTTGGGGTGATACGGTTAATGTGGCTTCTCGTATGGAATCTAACTCAGAACGCGGAAAAATAAATATCTCGCAAAATACCTATATGTTGGTTAAAGATACTTATGACTGTGAATATAGAGGGGAGATTGAAGTTAAAAATAAGGGAATGATGAAGATGTACTATGTAAACAATGCTAAGGATTCAACTATATGAATTAATCCCGCTGGCTTGAGCTTCAACTATGAAATGCGAGCTTGGAAGGACAAGGTTGGAAGGACGAGGTTAATACTAGGTAATAATTATGTTTAATTGTTTTAGGTCATTAAAAAACCTCTTTAAAAATGACATGAACTGAGACAAAAAAATATTGACCAGAAGATTAATAGTATGGAAAAATTTAATTTAGTGAACTAAAAAGTTGGAATGCCATAATTAACCAGCTAGTAAATAAATGGAATTAAATCAAACCTAATGAGCTCTGCTGAAGTTAAAGAACCTTTACATAGGCAGAAATTACTTTGGGTAAAAAGAAGTATCACCCTGGTATTTGGTATAATAATCTGGTATCTCCCCATTCCCTGGGATCTGACACCAGATGCTTGGCATTTGTTCGCCATTTTTATAACAGCCATCCTAGGAGTTTTAATTGATGCACTTTCTATTTTTACGGCATCTATTATCGCATTGGTGGCAGTAGTCTTATTAAGAGTTCTTACTCCTGAACGCGCTTTTTCAGGATTCTCAGAGAGCTTTATTCTGCTCATCTTAGCCGCTTTCTTGGTCGCCAAAGGAGTCATTAAGTCGGGCTTGGGAAGACGCATCGCATTTTTACTCATTCGCCGTTTTGGGAAGTCCACCTTAAATTTGGGATATTGTATTGTTGCCACGGATACACTCCTTGGACCTGCCATCCCAAGCAATACGGCAAGGTCCGGAATTCTTTATCCCATAGCGCATGCATTATCCTTAGACACCGGATCCCTGCCTACACCAGAAGGTAGAAAGAAAACCGGAGGGTATCTTATGATGACAGCCATATCCGGACACACGATAAGTTCAGCACTATGGTTTACCGGAATGGCCGCCAACCCGGTGGGCGCCGGAATTGCTGCCCAATTTGGAGTAAACATGAATTTTGGGAATTGGGTCTTTGTAGCTTCAGTACCCTGTATAATTGCACTAATTGCAATACCTTTTGTATTGTACAAACTCTATCCTCCAGAAATTAAATACACTCCGGAAGCTCCCAAAATGGCTAAGAATGCGCTGCATGAAATGGGACCCATGTGTAAGCAAGAATGGATTATGGGCATTACATTTTTTGGAATGATCCTTCTCTGGGCTTTTTCCCCTGTTTTGAACATAAACTTAGCTATAGTTGCCTTTCTTGGATTATCGATACTGATTTTGACAAACGTGTACACACTTGAAGATATTCGACAAGGTACTGGAGATGCACTCGAAACATATGTATGGTTTGCGATTTTATATATGATGAGTACTGCACTGAATGATATGGGTTTTATGAAGACCCTAGGTGCACAAATAGCTGCTCAAATCAGTGATTATAATTGGGTTACGGTCTATATCTTTTTGACTGTATTATATGTAGTGATTCACTATCTTTTTGTTAGTCAAACAGCACAATTGCTGGCATTATATGCTGTTTTTTTACAAGTGGCTGTAAATGCTCAGGTACCAGCTGCACTTATGGCTTTTATGCTGTCTTTCGCTACCAATTATTTTGCAGTCATTACTCCACAAGCTTCCAGTTCTAATGTATTATTTGCTGGAAGTGGCTTTTTACCATCGGAAGATATATATAAACAAGGCGCAATCATCACGGTTTTGAATACGGTAATTTTCCTTCTTGCAACACCTTGGATTATATGGTCATCATCATTATAATGGAATTATGAATACTAAATACACGGAATTTAAATAGCTGGAAAAAAGAGATTCCTGGTTGATATATGGAAAAGCAAAAGATTGATATGTAATAAAAGCCCTGTAACAATAATTAAAACAAACAACATGAAAAACTCAAACAATTCTTCAACAGTACTTGTAGCAGGTGCTACAGGATTTTTAGGCAGTGAGATTTGCCGTCAATTGATAGCAAAAAATAAGAATGTAAAAGGTTTGGTTCGTAGAACATCAGATTTAAATAAGGTTGCTCAATTAAAAGAATTAGGTGTTGAAACAATTAATGGTGACCTGAAGAATATGGGCTCTTTAGAAAATTCTTTACGTGGAGTTTCAGCAATTATTTCAACAGTTTCTTCAACGTTGTCTAGGCAGGAAGGTGATACCATTGAATCTGTGGACAATGAAGGACAAATTAATTTAATTAATGCTGCCATTGCTGCGGGCGTTAGTCAATTTATTTATGTTTCATTTTGTAAAATGCCGGGTCGGTTTCCTTTGCAATCCGCTAAACGCAACACAGAAAAATATCTTGCCGAAAGTGGTTTGAACTATACCATTTTGCAACCAACTTATTTTATGGAAGTATGGTTAAGCCCTGCGCTGGGTTTCGATTATCCTAATGCCAAAGCCACCATATATGGAGAAGGAAAGAACAAAATATCCTGGATCGCTATAAAAGATGTAGCGTCATTTGCAGTAGCCGCATTAGATATCCCTGCTGCTAAGAATACAGTTATTAAGCTCGGAGGACCGGAAGCATTAAGTCCACTTGAAGTGGTTAATATTTTTGAAAAAACTAAAGAGAAAAAGTTTGAGCTTCAATTTGTACCGGAAGAAGCAATCACAGCCCAAAGAGACGGAGCTCAGGACCCATTGAGTGAATCCTTTGCCGTGTTAACATTGGGAGTTGTGAAGGGAAGTGAAATTGATATGAAAAATACGCTAGACGATTTTCCAATTCAATTGACCTCTGTAAATGATTATGCCAGAGGGTGAGTGTATATTTAATTGACGGGTGGTGATAGAATCATAAGCCTTTGCAGCTAACACTGAATCTGGCAAAAAGGGCGTTCGAGGTTTTACAGAAGTTCGGTGCTATTTACCTGCAACGCCAAATACCAAAAGTTGTGCAAAGGCTTGTTTTGTAAATATTTTGATAGCCAAATTCTAGCACCATGTTTTATTGATAACTATATGAAAAATGTGTTAATATGTGGTGCAGGGATGTCGGCTACCGATCTGATTTCGTACATGCTTAAGCATGCCGAAGAATACAACTGGTTTGTAACGGTAGGTGATATTTTAGTAGAAACCGCAAAAATAAAAATTGGTGGTCATCCTAGGGGGAAAGCGGTATACTTTGATTGCTATGATGATACAATTATGGAACGTTATATTAAGGATGCAGACATCGTAATCTCGTTGTTGCCTCCCGGAATGCATGCTGCAGCAGCAAAAATTGCACTTAAATATAATGCGCATGTGGTAACGGCTTCATATGCTAGTAAGGAAATGCTGGAAATGCATGAAGAAGCAAAAGAAAAAGGTCTCACATTTCTAAATGAGTTGGGAGCTGATCCAGGTATTGATCATATGAACGGAATGCGTTCTATAGATAAAATCAGGGAAAAGGGAGGCGAGCTATTGGCATTTACATCTTATTGTGGCAGTTTGGTTGCCCCTGAGAGTAATGATAACCCGTGGGGCTATAAGTTTACCTGGAGCCCCATGAACGTGATCCTGGCAGGTAGTGCAGGAGCTTGTTACTACAAAAAAGACCATTTTCGTTGCATCCCCTATCATCGTTTATTTACCGAACCAAAAGTTATAAGTATCCCCGGTTTCAGAGAGTTTGAAGCCTATGAAAATCGCGATTCCGTTGTCTATAGGAAAAAATATAACCTTGATGATATTCCGACATTTATAAGGGCAACACTGCGCTATCCTGGTTTTTGCGAAGGATGGAATATTTTTATACAACTAGGGTTAACGGCCAACAACTATCAGATAGAAGGCAGTGAAAACATGACATACCGCCAGTGGGTTGCATCGTATCTACCGGATGATGATGATGATGAAAGTCTTGAAAATAAACTAGCAGACATCTTACATATAGAACGAGGTGGAGAACTTCATAAACAATTGCTTTGGACAGAACTTCTGTCTGACAGACCAATAAGGAGAGCAAATGGAACTCCAGCTGAGATACTATTGGATTTACTGATGGACAAGCTGAAATTTAAACAGGACGATACGGATATGCTGGTTTTTTACGAGAGGATAGAATACAAACTCGGAGGTGAATTATTTGAACATTTATCTTATTTGGTAACAAGGGGCTTGGATTATAGACATACCGCTATTTCTCGTACTGTTGGCTTGCCTGCGGCCATTGGTGCAAAATTAATCCTAAACGGAGAAATTAAAAGCCCTGGTGTGTTGTTTCCTTGGGCCAAGGAAGTTTATGATCCCATACTGGATGAGTTGGCGGAACTTGGCATTGCTTACACTTCGCACGATAACAAGATTGAGCAAACGTATTATGAGTAATGGGGATAGGTAACCCTCAATAAGGTGGTTAAAAGTAAGGACGAGGTTAGAGGTGCAAGGTAAATTTGTACTTCGAATTCCGTATTTCCATCAAAACACTTCTCCTTCAGAATAATCACATATCATGCTATAATTCCTAGCATTAAGGAATAAATTCCAATCACTACTAATTCTAAAGCTCTCTGCAATTTGGAGGCCTCTTAAAATATAGTTTTAGCGTTAGAAGATAGCCTAATGAATATTTGATTATCTTGGTAAGACAACCGCCAAATACTACTATTTTTAAAGCACCTTATAATTGTAAAACTCTGGCAGCACTTTACAACGCATGGCATAGTACCCGTTATGTTGCATTCACTAAAAGTACACTATGGAAGTTATAAATAAGATTTTAGAATTTGAGTTGATTAGCGTCGGACAATATAATTTAAAGATTATTTCATTGCTGGGTGTTCTCCTAATTGCTCTCATAACTAA